>CADBLZ010000123.1 GCA_902795675.1 uncultured Erysipelotrichaceae bacterium | reverse complement strand
TTTCATGTACTAAATCATTCATCTTGCATTTGAATATATCACATAAACACACTATATTTTGCATACTAGGATAGTTTTCTCCTGTTTCCCATTTAGATACAGATTGTCTTGATACACCAAGTTTATCTGCTAAATCCTCTTGAGATATTTTTCTCATTTTTCTTACTCTTTTAAGATTGTCTCCAAATTTCATTAGACACTCTCTCCTTTCATGCCTTAAGTTTATTATTTAGTGATTATTTTCTCTACCAACTTTTAAGTGCATTTTGTATTTTTTTAAATATGCACTTATATATTTACATTTATTATAACATGAAAAAAGAGATAATTAATTATCTCTTGTTATTCAATATTAACACCTTTTTTAAGTTCTATCTTACAGATAATACTCATTACAGTAATTATTATGATATATAAAACACTAGATATAATAGCTAATAATTTAAAAGCATCTACATCAATACTTACAGTAGCTGTTTTAAATAATTCCATAACAGTTGGATCAAATAATCCATAAACGAATACTAATGCTAGAACTAAAGATTGTGATAATAAGTAAGCTATAAAACCAAAGATTATTGAAAAAGCTATTTTATTATTATTTAGTTTATGACCTAGGATTAGACCTAAGAAACCACATTGAATAGCATTAAATACTTCTAAGAAGATGATTGTTATAGCCATTATTAGAAAGAATGCTGTACTCATATTTAAACCAGTTGTTAGAGTTTTAATAAATTCTCTTAAAGAAGCCCAATTATCTTTTGAGTAGTAAACTATAAATAAACTTATTAAGATTATTACAAAACCTATTACAAAGAAGATAAGTGTTTGAATAAATTTAGAATTATATATATCACTTTTAGTAACAGGTAATGTATGAGTTAGATAAGATTCATCTTTATATAATGAATTATTAAATCTTACCCAGCTTCTCATCATTGTGTTAATAAGGATGTTTGCTATCATAGCAAACATACAACCTAAACTTATGCTATATAATATTTTTACCATAACTGATTGATCAACATATGTTAATAGTCTAGTTGTTATTGCAAAGAAGATTGCTAAGATATAAAAGATAGACATATTTTTAATCATATATTTTAAATCATATTTTAATAATTTATTTAACATTTAAACATCCTCCTAAAGACTTCATCGATAGATGACTTTTCTTTATTTCTTAATTCATCTGCATCACTTTGAAGTACTATTTTACCTTTATCGATGAAGACTACTTCATCTAGTATTCTTTCAATATCAGCTATTAAGTGAGTTGATATGATAACACTAGCTCCTTCGTTAAAGTTAGATAGGATTGTATCTAAGATGTAATCTCTTGTTGCTGGATCTACACCACCAAGAGGTTCATCTAAGATATAAAGGTCAGCATTACGAGACATTACTAGTACTAGTTGTACTTTTTCTTGCATACCTTTACTCATTTTAGTTAGATTTTGATTTATATCTAAATCTAAGTCTTTAAGTAATTTTTTTGCTTTTTTATCATCAAAGTCTTCATAGAAGTCTTTGAAGAAATCAATTACTTCTGATACTTTCATTTGTTTATTTAAGTAAGTTCTTTCTGGTAGATAAGATATTACTTTCTTTGACTCTACACCAACCTTATTACCTTTAACATATATTTCACCACTAGTTGGTGTTAGTAAGTCATTAATTAATTTAATTAATGTTGATTTACCAGCACCATTCTTACCTAGTAAACCAATAATCTTACCACCAGTAATAGTTAAGTTGATATCTTTAAGTGCATATTTTTTATCATACTTTTTATCAACATCTTTGATTTCTAATAATTCCATATTACTCTTCTATCCCTTCTAAATATTTAATTGAATCAGCTTTACCTAAACCAATTCTTTTCATTCCTTGGAAATAACTCTTAGCAAGTGTTATTGCATATTCATCTTTTAATTTATCAATTAGTTTTTGATCTTTAGTAACATACTTACCATTTGTTCTTTCAGTATAGATTAGTTTCATACTTTCTAGTTCTAGTAATGCTTTTTGCATTGTATTAGGATTAACTTTAAAAGTTGTTGCA
>CADBLZ010000122.1 GCA_902795675.1 uncultured Erysipelotrichaceae bacterium | reverse complement strand
ATAAGGGTTTATTATTGGTTCTTCCTCTTCTGGAATTAAGTTATTAATATATTCTTCTTTTGGTTCAGGTAGTTCTTCTTCTTTATTAATTAAAGGAACTATTTTAGGTTCATCTATTATTTCATTAATAACAGGTTCAAGAATAATATCTTCTTTTTCTTCATTAGTAATCGTTTCCATGATAGTTGGATCATCTATAGGTCCATTATAATTGGAAGTTAAAGATATATTTATGTCTTCGTTATCAATAAATACTTCTATTTCATCCAGTTCTTCATAGTTATCTACTTTAGCTATTTTTAAATAATACTTACCTTTTACTAATGGGACCAATAAAGAACCTTCTTTATTTAAGTAATAATTATTTAATAGTTCTTTATTCTCATTATAGATGGAAACCTTTACTTCTTCTAAGTAGATACAATCATCTTTTATACAGTAGTTAACTTTAACATTTAGGTTCTTTTCTTTTGGTTCATCTATTACTTCTAGATCAACTATTTTGTTATCTTCATTTAAAGTAAATAAGTAGTAGTGTTCTGAATCTTTTTGATCTTCTAATTTATAGTTACCATATTTTTGGTTAGGTAGTGAAAAAGTAGTATCACTCGTTATACAGATATCTTTTGTCGTATTATCATTTAAGTAAGTTAAAGTATAGCAAACGTTTTCTTCTATATCTTGATTCCTAATTAGTTTAAAAGATATTTTTATTGTACCTTGATTAAGTTTTAGATGAACTACTTTGTCTTTTAGTTTTATATTACCTCTACTAATTAAAGTACTATTAGAGCTTTCATATATTTCGGCATTACTTTGATATTCATTTGCTTCTTTAGATAGTGTTATATCAGTGTCTTCAGTAACATTAGATAATATTAAACCTTCCTCATAACTAATCATTGATGGAGATACACCATTAACAATAAATGATTCATCTACATTATTAAGATTAAATATACCTGTATCAGATATGTATTCATCTTGAATATTAGTTCCAAGATAGTTTAATACATCATTATATAGTTCATTTATTTGGTCTTCATAAAGACTTTGATTATTAAGTGATACTTCATAATTTGGAAGATATGACCATATTAAGTATTGAGTTACATAATACCATGAAATATCTTCTCTATTTACACTTTTATAGCCTAAATTAGCAGTTATTATGATCTTTTCTAGTATTTTATCATCAAGATTAGTATAAAGGTCATAAGAAGCTTTATTAAAGTTATTATTCATACTATACATGTTTACTAATGGTGTTAAAGAATATAAGGGATCACCATCATTCGTTTTTAGTTCACCTATCGTTGTCGTTGTTTCAATAATATCACTTCTAACTGTATATATTTGTTGTGTTCTTGATGCTTTAACTGTTTCAGCATTTACTTTAGTTATTAGTAAGAGACTTAGAAGTATTAAGACAATTATTTTTTTCATTTATTTTCTCCTTTCAATTTACATATACGAGAAGAAAATAAATTATTCCTTTAAAAAAGAATACTTTATTCAAGTATTCCTTTAATTCTTCTTACACCAGCACTAGATGCTTCTTCTTTAACTATTTTGAAATGACCAAGTTCAGATGTATTTTTAACGTGTGGTCCACCACATAATTCTTTTGATACTGTACCAATTGAATAAACTGTAACTTCATCAGGATATTTTTCAATAAACATACATTCAGCGCCTGAATTAATAGCATCAGTTTTACTCATAGTTTCACATTTAACATCTAGACCTTCTTGGATCCATTGATTAACTAGTTCTTCAGCTTTTTGTTTTTCTTCATCACTTAGTTTGTGATCACATGAGAAGTCAAAACGCATTCTTTCATCAGTTATGTTAGAACCTTTTTGATGTACATCTGGTCCAACTACTTTCTTTAAAGCGGCATTAAGTAAGTGAGTAGCTGTATGGTATCTTGTTTCTATTTCTGAATTACCTGCTAAACCACCTTTAAATTTACCTTGGGAAGCTGTTCTTGATAATTCTTGATGTTCTTTAAACTTAGCATGATATCCTTCTACATCAACTTTTAATCCTTTTTCTCTAGCTAATTCTTCAGTTAATTCTAATGGGAAACCATAAGTATCAAATAAGTGGAATGCTGTAACTCCATCTATATCTTGATTATCTTTAGTTACTTTTTCAAATTCTCTTAAACCTTTTTCAAGTGTTCTATTAAATTTTACTTTTTCATTTAATAATCCTTCTAGGACAATTTGTCTATTATCTTTTAATTCAGAATAATAGCTATCATACATATTCATTAATTCAGATGCAATTCTTTGATCCCAATCTGAATTAATGTCTATATTTAAATTCTTAGCATGTCTAATTGCTCTTCTTATTAATCTTCTTAAGATATATCCTTGATCTGTATT
>CADBLZ010000121.1 GCA_902795675.1 uncultured Erysipelotrichaceae bacterium | reverse complement strand
TGGTGATATTTACTTAGAATTTAGAGTAAAAGCGCATCCATTATTTGAAAGAAAAGGAACTGATATCTATGTTGATGTTCCAATAACAATTACAGAAGCTATCTTAGGTTGTAAAAAAGAAGTACCAACCTTAACTGGTTCTGTTATCTTAGAAATTGATCCTGGAAGTCAACCTGGTGATAACTTAAGATTAAAAGGTAAAGGTGTTAAAGAAGTTAATGGTTCTAAACACGGTGACCTATACGCTGTCTTAAATGTTGTCATTCCAACTAAACTAGATCGTGAACAAAAAGACTTAATCAAAAAACTAAGTTCAACTGATTTAGCAAACTCTAGTGAATTCAAAGAATATGCTAAATATCTAAAAGACTAAATAAATGTTTAGTCTTTTTTCTTTATAACAAATTTGATATAATTTATATGCGTGGGGTTAATATGTTAGGTGATTATAATGCATAAACAAAAAAAGAATCCAATATCAACAAAAATACTATTAATAATCGCAATATTACTAGTTTTTATTGCTGTTACTATAACTATCTTACATCTAGTTAAAAAGTACACTAACAAAGAAGCAGACGGTGTTAGTTTAACAGATGGTAACCTAATTATTAATTATAATAATGGTAACAAAATTAAAATAACTAAAAATAAAGAATATCTATATGACATTCATTTAACTAATTCATCTAATGAAAAAATATATTATACAATCACATTACATAGTACTAAATCATCTAATCTAGATTTAGTATTACTAGATAATGAACAAAATGAAATTGAATCATATAGTGACTTTATTGGTGAAAAGGATATTGTTCTATTAAAAACATTAGAACCATCTTCATCTGCTACATATTACTTAAAATTCAATCCAAACAAAACAAGATTTGAAGGTGAAATATCAATTCATAACGAATCAGTTAACTCTTTATCGTTCGCTGATTTAATCTTGTTAAATAATAATGTTAATAAAGAAAAACCAAAGCTATCAGAACCATCTACTAAAGATGAAGGTTTACTAGCTGGAAGTGATAATGACGGTGTCTCTTATTACTTTAGAGGTAACGTTAAAAATAACTATGCTAAAATAAATGATACTTTATATCGTATCGTAAGAATTAATGGTAATGGTAATGTAAGACTTATAATGGATAATGCTTTACCAAACAAATTACCATATAACTCTAACTCATTAATTGAAGGTGCCGATACTAAAACACTAGCAACTTATGAAGGATCATCATTAGAATCCGAATTAATTGGTTGGTATAATCAAGAACTAGCTGGTTATGATTCCGTAATTGATTATGATATCTTCTGTACAGATTTAGATTTCATTATAACTGATGAAACAATCAATCGTTATAGTGTTTCATACGAAAGAATATATAACGAAAAATCACCATCATTTACATGCTCAGAAAACAATATATCTCGTAGTAAGATTGGTTTAATAACAGCAGATGAAATCATCTATGCTGGTGGTAATATTAATAAAGCTAATAAATCTTATTACTTATATAAAAAAGAATTAAGTAGTAATTACTTAACAATGACATCATATTACATTAATAGCAATAACAATGTAACGATGATGAATGTAAAACCAACTGGTGAACTAGGAGAGGGTATTTTAGTTACTAATAACTCATTAATAAGACCAGTAATAAATATCAATTCTCGTGCTAAAGTAAAGGGAACAGGAACAGATATTGACCCATATATTATTGTCCCTTAATAATTAAAATATGATAAAATAAATAAGTAGGTGATAAAAGTGCTAAACATAATAGATTCCATTACTAATAATGATACATTCTTTTACCTTATAGTAGTAGTTCTACTATTTATAAGTGCTTTTATGTTCTATTTAATTTACTCTCAAAGTAAAGATAACGCAATCGTTGTAAAAGAAATAAAAAAACAAAAACTAAAACCAATTGAAGAAATTGAACCTACTAAAAAGAATTTGATTGATCAAAAAGAAGCAGAAGAAGTTTTAAAAAGCTTAAATTTAAATAATTATAATGAAGATGAAGATATCTTAAATAAAGAAATCAAATTACGTAGTGATATTGATGATGAAGATGTCCTAAATAAAGAAATAAAACTAAGAAAAGATGAAGAAGATATATCTTTATCTGATATAACTAAAAAACTTGAAAATGAACGTGAATCAGAAAGAAATATTGATTTAACTGATTACGAAAAAGAACAAGAAGCAACTGCTGTTATATCATATGATGAATTATTATCTAAAACATCTACAATGGATGTCATCTATGAAGATGAAACACCAGATAAAGAGATTAAAAAAGTTAACTTAGAAAAAACGAGAGAACTTAATCTTGATCAAATAAGAAAAGAAATAAAAAAATATAATGATGAACAAGTAAAAGATGAAGACTATCATCATGAAGAAGACTTCTTAAAAGAACTAGAAGATTTAAAAAGGAGTATAAAGTAATATGAAAAAGCATAAATACTTATTTACTTACAAAATAGTATATATTAATGTCTTATCAATTGTATTATTTGGTATTATGGCTATAATATCTTATTTCTTAATTAAAAATGATCTTTTAAGTATTAACTTAAATATTGAAGGTTTAGGTTTCTTTATTTTCATCATCGCTGCCTTCTTATATATGGTAATACATGAATTCATTCATGGTGCATTCTATATCTTAAATGGTGCTAAAAGTGAAAACATTCACTATGGTATAGCATTAGAAAAAGGTGTCTTCTATACAAGATGTGGTGAATATGTTACTAAAAAGAATATCATGATGTCTGTTATAGCACCATTCCTAATCTTAGGTGTTTTAACAGGTGTCTTATCAATCATCTTTGATCTACCTTATCTTTATGCTTTATCATTCTTAAATATTGCTGGTTGTTCAGGCGACTTAATGATGTTTATCTTCTTCTTAGGTCGTGATAAAGATATCAGATTCAAAGAAATAGATGACTCAATGACATTTATCTTAGAAACAAAAGAAGATTTATCTAACAAGAAATTTATTGGTGTTAAACTAATAAAAGAATTAGATGAAGAAGTTGAATCTAAAGATAATCGTAAATTTATGATTACGAAAGAGAGTAAACCAATCTTAATCTTCTTAGTTATCTTAATTCTAGCTGTTTTAATCTTAAACATTGTCATAAATAAATTATTATAAGATAGTTAAAAACTATCTTTTTTTAATTACTTATGATAAAATTTATAACCGGTGAGACATATGAAATTTAATATTATAACTTTTGGTTGCAAAGTAAATACTTATGAATCAGAATTCATGAAAGAAGAACTTCTTCTTCATGATTTTAAATATGTTAATGACTATAAAACTGCTGACTTAGTAATTGTTAATACATGCTCTGTAACTAATACTGCTGATAATAAAGGTATGAAAACAATTAGAGATATAAGAAGAGATAATAAAGATTGTATCTTAGTTGTTTGTGGTTGCATGGCAGAAAATAAACGAGAACTATTAAATGACTTGAATATTGATATCTTATTTGGTAATAAAGATAAAGAGAAAATCTATGACTTAGTAACTGATTTCTCTAAAACACATAACAAATATATCAATTTCTATGAAACAAGAAAACAAGAATTCGTTGATATGGAAGTTAAACAATTTGATGACCAAACAAGAGCTTACGTTAAGATTCAAGATGGATGTAATAACTTCTGTTCATTCTGTATCATTCCATCAGTTAGAGGTAGTATAAGATCTAAAGATATAAATAAAGCTGTTGAAGAAGTAAAAGAACTAGTTGCTTCAGGTCATAAAGAAATCGTCTTTACTGGTATAAGTACAGGTATGTATGGTAAAGAGACTGGTAAATATAATTTGACTACTTTAATCAAAGAAGTATCTAAAATAAAAGACTTACAACGTATCAGATTATCATCTATCTATATTAATGAATTAGATGAGGAATTCTTAAATGAACTAAAAACAAATCCAAAACTATGTGGTCACTTACACATCTCATTACAAAGTGGTAGTGATAAAATCTTAAAAGCAATGCATCGTCACTATAACACTAAAGAATTCTTAGAAGGTGTTCAAAAACTAAGAGAAGCAAGACCAACAGTTAACTTAACAACAGATGTTATAACTGGTTTCCCAGGTGAAACAGAAGAAGACTTTGAAGATACTATTAACTTCTGTAAAGAAGTGGGCTTCTCTAAGATTCATACCTTCCCATATTCTAAAAGAGCAGGTACTTTAGCTGAAACACTACCTGATCAAATTGATCAAAGTGTAAAAAAAGATCGAGCTCGTCGTCTAATCAAAGTATCTGATGACTTAGGTTTAATTTATAATCAAAAATTTGTTGGTGAAGAAATCGATGTTTTAGTAGAAGAAATAAAAGATGGTTTCTCAATTGGTCATACAGAAAACTATCTAAAAGTTAAAATAAATAAAGAACTAACACCTAACACTAACTATAAAGCTAAAATAACTAAAGCTCATGCTGAATATGTTGATGCTATATAGTGTAAACAGGTGTCTAAACAAAGTTAACTTAATTGTAAACAGTGTCCAATGATTGTATAATTATAATAGGTGATAGTAATGAATAACCAAATGGAATATCAAGGATATAGAAGACCTAATCCTCATACAAACCAAAGAAAACCTGTAAATAACTTAAAGATCAATTGGAAGAAATTTGCTCTTAAAGCAGCTCCATATGTTCTAGCAGTATCTATTGGTGCTGCCATAACAGTTCCAGCTCTTAAAGATGCTGTTCAAGCAAAAGAATATGAAGAACATGTTCAAGAAATGCAATCAAACTTTGAACAAACTTACCAAACAGCAACTGATCTTCCTACAAGAGCAAAGATAACTTATATCAATGTTGAAGGTGCTCGTGCTTTAGCTGTTGCAGCTGATGGAGAAGTTGTTCCAGATGGTGAAACTCATGGTGCATTACTTCCAGGTACATCAAGAGAATTAATCTTTAGAATGTATAATGCTAATACTGCTTACAACGAATATCAAAATGGTATTAGAAGACAACTACCTGAAGAAGAATTGCTTGCTTTAAAAGGTGATTGGGATCGTGCAGCAAATGCTGCTTGTTACTATATAGCTGAAGTTAACTCAGTAAGAGGTATCTCATTTAAAGATTCAATGTTTGCTTACTCTGTAACTCAAGGTGGACATGTTTATGTTCCTGATTCAATTATCTCACCAGATGGTGAAGTTCTTCATGATCGTAATGGTGATATAATATCATTTACTGAATTCCCAGGAAGTTCAAATGTATACCTAAATGTTGAAGGATATCAAAGTGAATCATTCTTCAATCCTGAACCTAATACTGCTGATGGTGAAATAAAAACATCAAGTATTATTGGTTTAAGTAATGAAGATGAAGAATCAAACTTATCTATTATTGGTAGTACAGCTTATGGTGAAGACTTACAAGAATATATTAAGAGTAATCGTATAAGATTACCGAAACAAGACTCTAAAGCTCTAAAAGCAGCATTAGAAGAAAGCGAAAGACAAACAAGATAAAGTATTAAACTTTATCTTTTTTTATGTTAATATAATTAAAGGTGTTTAACATGAATTATCTAAAAGGTAAATTTAAACAAATAATATATGATGGAACCAATGGTTATAAGATTGGTCTTTTTCGTGTTAAAGAAACTAATAATGAAGAATGGAAAGAATACTTAAATAAAACAATTACTTTTAAAGGTACTATTATTGATGTAAAAGAAGATAATTACTATATCTTAAAAGGTAACTTTAACTATAATGAAAGATATCAAAAAACAGAATTTGATGTAACTGAATATAAAATGGAAGAACCACAAGGTAAGGATGCTGTAATTGAATTCTTATCAAGCCCAATAATAAAAGGGTGTGGTGAAAAAACAGCTCAAGAAATAGTTAAAACACTAGGTGAAAAAGCTCTAGAAAAAATCAAAGAAGATCCTAACTCATTACTAAAAGTAAAAGGTATGTCTGAAAAGAAAGCAACATCTATATATACATCAATCATAAAATATAATGAAATAGATAATATTGTTATTGATTTAAAAAAAGAAGGTTTTTCAATTAATGATTCCTTCTTAATCATAAATAAATACGGTAACAAATCTAAAACTATCATAGATGAAAACATCTATGTTTTAGTAGATCTAATAGATTTTAATAAACTAGATAAAATATATCTAAATAGTCATGCTGAAGATACAAAAGAAAGAGTTAAAGCATGTATCATCCAATCATTTAAAGAAATATCTTTTAATAATGGTGATACTTTCATTTATAAAGAAGAACTAGAAATGTACTTAAATAACAAATTCATGATTCTTAAATCTGCAAAAGAAATAAATGAATTA
>CADBLZ010000120.1 GCA_902795675.1 uncultured Erysipelotrichaceae bacterium | reverse complement strand
CAAGCTATTCTTCCATTAAGAGGTAAAATATTAAATGTTGAAAAAGCTAGATTAGATAGAGCATTAGATAATGAAGAAATTAAGTCTATAATTACTGCATTTGGTACAGGTATTGGTGATAATTTTGATTTATCTAAGTTAAGATATAACAAAATTATTATTATGACAGATGCCGATGTAGATGGTGCTCATATTAGAATATTATTATTAACATTATTCTATAGATTCTTTAGACCTATTGTTGAAGCAGGACATGTATATGCTGCTCAACCACCACTTTTCTGTATTAAACATGGACAAAATATTAAATATGTTCTTGATGAAAGAGAAAAGGATGAATATCTTGCTACACTTAAACCAGGAACTAACAAAGATATTCTTCGTATGAAGGGTTTAGGTGAAATGGATCCTGAAGAATTAAATGAAACAACAATGGATATTAACAAGAGAGTTTTAAGACAAATAACAGTAGAAGATGCAAGAGCTGCTGATGAAGTATTTGCTAATTTAATGGGTGACGATATTGAATATCGTAAAAAATTCATTGAAGAAAATGCTACATTTGTTCAAAACTTAGATGCATAGGAGGTAATTTGGTATGGATAGAATGGAAACTAATAACATCGTTAAAGAAGTTCAAGATTCATTTATTGACTACTCAATGAGTGTTATTGTTGCTAGAGCTTTACCAGACTTAAGAGATGGTTTAAAGCCAGTACACAGACGTATTTTATATTCTATGTTTGAATCAGGTTATACTCCTGATAAACCTCATAAAAAGAGTGCTAGAATAGTCGGAGACGTTATGGGTAAATACCATCCACATGGTGACTCATCTATATATGAAGCTATGGTTCGTATGGCTCAAGACTTCTCATATAGATATATGCTTGTTGATGGTCATGGAAACTTTGGTAATATTGAAGGTGATGGCGCTGCTGCAATGCGTTATACAGAATCAAGATTATCTAAGATTTCATTAGAAATGTTAAGAGATTTAAATAAACAGACTGTTGATATGGTACCTAACTTTGATGAAAGTGAAACTGAACCAGTTACATTACCATCAAGAATTCCTAATATATTAGTAAATGGTACTATGGGTATTGCAGTTGGTATGGCAACTAATATTCCACCTCATAATTTAACTGAAGTTATTAATGGTTGTGTTGCTTATATTGATAATAATGATATTTCCCTAGAAGAATTAATGACACATGTTAAGGGACCTGATTTCCCAACAGGTGGTATTATCTTGGGAAATAGTGGTATTAAGAAAGCTTATGAAACTGGTAGAGGTAGTATTACTATTAGAAGTAAAGCTACTATCGAAGAAAAAAATGGACGTAATTATATTGTAGTTACTGAAGTTCCATATGGCGTTAATACTATGGATTTAAAAAATAAAGTAGCTAATTTAGTTAAGGATAAAGTAATTAATGGTATTAGTGATTATCATACAGATTTAAAAAATGGTGTTACAATTACTATTACATTAAAGAAAGATGCTAATGCTCAAGTAGTATTAAATCAATTATATAAACATACTGATTTCCAAACTAATTTCGGTATTATATTCTTAATGTTAGATCAAGGTGTTCCTAAAATACTAGGTTTAAAAGATATTATTGCAAAATATGTTGATTATCAAAAACTAGTTATTATTAGAAGAACTAAATATGATTTAGCTAGAGCAGAAGAAAGAAAACATATCTTAGATGGTTTAAAAATTGCTCTAGATAACATTGATGCTATTGTTCATTTAATTAGAGCTGCTAAATCTGATGAAGAAGCAATCACTGAAATGAACAAGCAATTTGGTTTAGATGAAATTCAAGCAAAAGCTATTCTAGACATGAGATTACGTAGATTAACTGGTCTAGAAAGAGATAAAGTTGAAGATGAATTAAGAGAAAAGATTGCTTTAATTGATAATTATAGAAACTTACTAAGTAGTGAAGAAAACATTCTTCAAGTAGTAAAACAAGAAATGATTGAAATTAGAGATAAATATGGCGATGAACGTCGTACTCAAATTGATATGACTGCAATTGACTATATTGAAGATGAATCATTAATACCTAATGAAAATGTTATGATTGCACTTACTCATAATGGTTACATTAAGAGAACTACTTCAGATACATTTAAAACGCAAAATAGAGGCGGTGTAGGTATTAAAGGTATGTCTACTAATGACGATGATTTTGTTGAACAATTAATCAATTTAAATACTCACGATTATGTATTATTCTTTACTAATAAAGGTAAGGTATACAGAATTAAGGGTTATGAAATTCCTGAATATAGTAGACAATCTAAGGGATTACCAATTATTAACCTAATTCAAATTGAAAAAGATGAAAAGGTTAATTCAATTATTAAGATAAGCCCAGAAGAAAGCGTAAATAATTTATTCTTTGCTACTAAGGGTGGAATTATTAAGCGTACTGCTATTAGTGAATTCGATAATATCCGTCAAAGTGGTAAGATTTGTATTTCATTAAAAGAAAACGATGAATTAATTTCTGTTAGAAAGACTGCGGGAAATAATTTAATTCTATTAGGATCTAATTCAGGTAGAATGTGTAAGTTTAATGAAAACGAAGTTAGAATTATGGGTAGAACAGCTTCTGGTGTTAAAGGTATCGAGTTAACTGAAGGTGCTGAATGTATTGGTGCTGAAGTTACTAATGAAGATGATAAAGTAGTAATTCTAACAAGTAAGGGTTATGGTAAACAAACGTTCGTTAATGAATATAGAGAAACTAAACGTGGTAGTAAAGGTGTTAAAGCTTTAAATATTACTGAAAAGAACGGTAGTATTGCTACATTTAAGATTTATAAGGAAAATTCAGACTTAGTTATTATTACTGATAGTGGTATGACTATGAGAATGCCTTTAGATCAAGTTAATACTTTAAGTCGTGTTACTCAAGGTGTTAGATTAATTCACTTAAAGGATGAACAAGTTGTTTCTACTATTAGTGTAGTAGAAAAGGAAAAAGAAACTGATGAAGTTTCTGAAGAAACAACTGAAGAAGTTAATATTGAAGCTGCAAATAATGAAGTTGAAACAACTGTAGAAGAATCATCAGAAGAATAATGTTCCACGTGAAACATAGAGAATAGTAAATCTATTCTCTTTTTTATTTCCTGGGAAATAATTTGTTCTGGTTTATTCGAATATATATGTTTCACGTGAAACATATATGTATATTTTTAATATTATTAATGTTCTAATGTTCCACGTGAAACATATGTGATAGATAAAGTGTTAACTAATTTCAATGTTCCACGTGAAACATTAAATAAATTGTTGCTTTATTTAAGTATTTTTGATAATATATGAACGTGCAACAGATATATTGTAACCTGGTCAGAGTCGGAAGGCAGCAGCCACATCAATCCCTATTTGTGTGCACATTTTTTTGTGGGAGAATTGTATTATGATAACAGAGAAATTATTAAATGTTTTGTTGGAAGATTGCGAAAAGGCTTATTTAGAAAAAGAAATACCTGTATCAGCAATTATTGTAGATAAAGATAATAACATTGTTAGTCATTGCTTTAATAAAAGACAACAAAATAATAGAGTTATAGATCACGCTGAAATCTTATCTATATTAGAAGCTAGCAATAAGATAGGAGATTGGCGTTTAAATGGTTATTCAATGATAGTTACTCTTTGCCCATGTAAAATGTGTACAGAAGTGATTAAGGAATCAAGGTTAGATAATGTATATTACATATTAGAAAGTAAGTATTATAACAGTTTATCAACATCTGATTTTACTAAAATAGAAGTACCAAAAGAATATGAAGAAAAACTTAATAAGTTATTAACATTATTTTTCGATAATATGCGATAAAATGGCATACTTATGGTATAATTATTAACAGGAGGTTTAATATGGAATATAAAGTTTTATATAGAAAATATAGACCTGATTCTTTTGATAATGTAGTAGGTCAACAATATACAATTAAGATGCTTAAAAATGCTATTACTACAGATAGACATGCACATGCATATATATTTACTGGACCTAGAGGAACTGGTAAGACAAGTACAGCAAAAATATTCGCTAAAGCTTTAAATTGTACTGATTTAAAGGACGGAAACCCTTGTAATAAGTGTGATGCATGCAAGTCATTTATAGAAAATCCAGATATTATTGAAATTGACGCAGCTTCAAATAATGGTGTAGATCAAATAAGAGAACTTATTAACAACGTTAAATTAGTTCCTTCTAATCTTAAATATAAGGTATACATCATAGATGAAGTTCATATGCTTACTGAAAGTGCTTTTAATGCTTTATTATTAACATTAGAGGAACCACCAGAACACGTAGTATTCATTTTAGCTACAACTGATATTCAGCGTGTTCCTGTAACTATTCTTTCTAGATGTCAAAGATTTGATTTTAAACCTATTAGTTCTACAGATATTGAAAATCATTTGGGAAATATTTGTAAAAAAGAAAAAATTAAGATTACTGATGATGCATTACATGAAATTGCTTTAATTTCTGCTGGTGGTTTAAGAGATGCTTTAGGTATGCTTGATCAATTAAGCTCTAGCGATGAAAAAATCACTGTAGATACTGTATCATCTTACTTTGGAAGCGTTTCTTTAGAAAAAATTAAGAGTTTAATTGAATCTATATCAGAAAATGATGGCGCTAAATTAGTGAATTTGATTAATGATGTTAAAAAATCTGGTACTAATTATGCTGTATTTATTGAAAAACTAATAGATGCTATTAAAAATAAGATAATTGATATTAAAGTAAATAAGATAATTGATGATAGTTTATCTTATAACAAGTTATATGGAATGGTTATGGATTTAAATAATTGTTTATCTAATATAAATATTAATGTAGATCCATATACTTTAATTGAAATTCAATTATTAAAATATATAGATGATTCTACTGAAGATACTAGAAAAACGGAGATTGTTCCTGAAAGGGAAATAATAGAACCTACTCGGGAAATAGAAACTAAAACAGAAACTAAAAAGATAGAAAAGGTTAACAAAAAGGAAGTTATCAACAATTTTTCTTTCGATATTGATGTTAGAATTAATAATACGTTTAGTAACTTTAGTAAGGAAAATAGAATAAAGATAGAAGAAACTTGGAATGATTTTATGAACTTCTTATTAAATGAAGATAGAAGTTTTATCAGTTATTTATCTGATGTTAAGATTTTAGCTACAAGTGATAAATATATTTTGATTCAAAGTAAGAGTGAATCATCAAATTACTTACTAAATGAAAATATTATTAATTTGGAAAAAT
>CADBLZ010000119.1 GCA_902795675.1 uncultured Erysipelotrichaceae bacterium | reverse complement strand
TGAAGCTGTTGGTGTAATGGCTGCTCAATCAATTGGTGAACCAGGTACACAATTAACAATGCGTACATTCCACTCTGGTGGTGTTGCCCATGGTGGCGATGCGGATATTACTCAAGGTCTTCCAAGAGTTGAAGAATTATTCGAAGCTCGTACTCCAAAAGCAAAAGCTACTATTGCTGAAATCAATGGTACAATCGAATCTATTGAAAATATCAATGGAAAACACAAGATTGTTATTAAGAATGATGTTGAATCAAGAGAACATACTACACTATATAACTTAAAAGTTATTGTAGCAGTAGGTGATACTGTTAAAGCTGGTCAAGCATTAACTGAAGGTTCAACAAGCCCTAAAGAATTACTTGCTGTAACTGATCCATTAACTGCTGAAAGTTACATCTTAAAAGAAATTCAAAAGGTTTACAAATCACAAGGTGTTGATATCTCAGATAAACATATCGAAGTTATCGTACGTCGTATGATTTCTAAGATGAGAATTGTAGATCCTGGTGATACTAAGTTAGTTGAAGGCTTAACATGTTCAATCTATGACTTCAATGCAGCTAACCGTCCAGTTATTATGGAAGGTGGAGTTCCTGCTACAGGTCGTCCAATCATGTTAGGTATTACTAAGTCTTCATTAGAAACTGATTCATTCTTATCTGCAGCTTCATTCATTGAAACTACTAGAGTTTTAACTGAAGCTTCTATTAAAGGAAAAACAGATTATCTACATGGATTAAAAGAAAATGTTATTATCGGTAAATTAATTCCAGCTGGTACTGGTGCAAGTCAATATAGTGATGTTGAAATGAAGTTAAAGAAAGAATACGTTGGTGATGAACCAGATGAATTCTTAGAAGAACAATTAATGGACGATAGTGAAATTAAGGATGAAATAGAAGAATTAGAAACTACTTCTAATGAACCTGATTTATCTGAATAATAAAAAACTAGGTTAATACCTAGTTTTTTTATGTCTAAATTTAGAGCAAGAAAAAAGTACTTAATTAATAATTAAGTACTTAATGTTCAACTGGTGGAGAATAAGGGACTCGAACCCTTGACCCCCTGCGTGCAGGGCAGGTGCTCTGAGCCAACTGAGCTAATTCCCCAGGAACACGTTAATCATATCATATAAAATGGGGAGATGCAAGTTTTTTTTACAATATTTCTACAATTTGTGAAAAATATAATTTATAGTTATCATTTAAGAGAATTTCTTGTTTTAAAGGGTCGATATTCTTTATTAATCCTTTTTTTAAATATAGCTTACCATTACGATATAATTTAATATTAATAACTGTTTGATCATGATATGATTCCGTTAATCTAAGACCAATATTATATAGTTGATCTTCAGATAAAGTTGGCTTTGATATAACGTTTTTATGATAGTTAACATCATCAGCCATAGAACCAGTATCAGTGACGGAATTAAATGGTGCCCATTTTGTCATTCAGCATGACCTCCAATCTTTTTGTTACGTTCATGAATAGTTGAATCTTTTAATAGAGAAGAAGCTTTTAATAAACTATTCTTACCAAACTTATTTTGAATAATATCGATTACTTCATTTTTATCATCTTCTTTTTTGACTTCTTCAAATGGTTCGAAAAGATTTAATTGAAGAGATTCTTTATCAATTAAATCGGTAGCTGCAAAACCAACAATACGAATTGGTTGATTATTATAGTAACGATCAAATAATAGCATAGCGTACTCTTTGAAAACACTTTCTTTATCAGATGGTTGATCTAGTTTTATAACATGATAAAAGCCACCACCTATACTAGCAGAGTAACCAATTCTTAAACCAATCTTACGAGCTTCCTTTTTGTTTTCACGAACTCTTTTAGTAACAACTTGAATCATTTCATCAATAATTATTTCGATATTAGATGAATCATAATCTTTGAATAATACTTGTGAATTAGAATAGGATTTTTCTTCTTCGATGTTATTGTTTAAATCTTTAATAACAGATAAATCGATACCATTTGCACGTTCCCATAATTCAGTACCCATAACACCAAACTTTTTCTTTAGTTTATCAGCATCATATTTAGCTAGATCTTCAACTTTATAGATACCTAAAGCATTTAATCTTTTTTCCATACGAGGACCGATTCCCCACATTTTGTGAAGAGGGGAGATGGACCATAGTTTATCTTGGATACTATCATAAGTCCATTTAGCAATACCGTTTTTATATTTCTTAGCTTCGGTATCCATTGCAATTTTAGCAAGTAGAATATTAGGACCAATACCACAAGTAGCGGTAAGGCCAGTTTTCTTTGTAATACTTTGTAATATTTCTTCAGCTATTTCAATGTCGGTTTTTTTATATAGTTTCATATAATGAGTTAAATCTAAGAAACATTCATCAATAGAGTAAGGATATAAATCTTCACGAGCAATATAATCTAAATAGACAGATACAACTTCTTTTGATTTCTTAATATATAAACTCATTCTTGGTGGAACGATATTATATTTAATACCTTTGGGGATTTCAAAAATACGACCTCTCGAAGGAACTCCTTGTTTCTTTAAATAAGGTGTTACAGCAAGAGTAATAGCACCACCACCTTGATAAGGATTGGCAACAACAAGAGGATAAGAAAAAGGATCTAATCCTCTGTCAACACATTCACAGGAAGCAAAGAATGATTTTAAATCGATACTTAAGATAACTCTTTCAGGGTATAAATCTTTATTCATTCTTCCACCTCCTATACAAACACTTGTTCTATATCTATTATAGCAAATAGTTTTTATAATACAAGACTAAAAAAATAAATTAGACATTTAAAAAAGTTGTGAAATTTGATATTATATTATTGGCGATTTTATGAAGAATAAAGCAGTTAAAATAGTTACATTGTTAATAAGTTTATTCTTAGTAACAGCATGCGAAAAAGAATGGGAAAAGAAATTTGAAGTTGAAGATTTAGCCGTTAAAAATGGTAAGATAGTTGCTAATATAACAAACAATACTAGTGCTAATTATGACTTAGAACTTGTACTAAGTGTTAAGACAAGTAAGGGTGAAAGGGAAATAACTTGCAAAGAAAGTATTGTAGCTGATTCAGTCGAAAAGATGGCTTGTTTAAGTTTAGGTTTTAGTAATTCCGATACCGTTAAGGTTAAAGAAATAAAATATAAAGAGAGTGAGGGAAAAATCGTGACTGAAGAAATTAAAACAGGAACAATTGAAGGATTTAACTTTACTGAAACTGAAGAAGTAACAGATAAAGTAAAAATTCAAATGAATGATGGAGGTATTATATTAGTTGATTTAACTAATAATGATGCACCAATTACAATTGCTAATTTTCAAAAATTAGTTAGTGAAAAATTCTATGATGGATTAATCTTCCATAGAGTTATTAGTGGTTTTATGATTCAAGGTGGAGATCCAACTGGAACTGGTATGAGTGGCTCAGATGAAAAAATAAAAGGTGAATTTAGATCTAATGGAGTTACTAATAATTTAAGTCATAAGAGAGGTGTTATCTCTATGGCTAGAAGTAGTAATCCAAATTCAGCATCTAGTCAATTCTTTATTTGCCATGCTGATGCAACTTTCTTAGATGGTGATTATGCATCATTTGGAAAAGTAATTGCAGGTATGGATACAGTTGATAGAATTGCTAGTGTAAGTACTGATTCTTCTGATAGACCATTAGCTGAACAAAAG
>CADBLZ010000118.1 GCA_902795675.1 uncultured Erysipelotrichaceae bacterium | reverse complement strand
TCTACGCTCTCATTAAAATCGAATTCAATTTGTGAACTACGATCAACTTCCTTCTTATCATTATTCTCATAAAAAGCAAGTATTTCAGAAGCACGTTTAAGTAAATCTTTAGGTATTCCTGCTAACTTAGCAACATTAATACCATAACTCTTATCTACTGGACCTTCTTTAACTTTATGTAAGAAGATTACATCAACATCTTTTAAATAAGCATCAACATGAACGTTCTTAATACCACTATGTTCTTCTAAACTAGTTAATTCATGATAATGGGTACTAAATAAAGTTTTACACTTAATCTTATTATTAACATACTCTAAAATAGCTTCAGCTAAACTCATACCATCATAAGTACTAGTTCCACGACCTAATTCATCAAATAAGATCAACGAATCACTAGTAGCATTGCATATCGCATTCTTAGCTTCCTTCATTTCAACCATAAACGTTGATTCACCTGAAACCAAATCATCTGAAGCACCAATTCTCGTAAATATCTTATCGAAGATTGGTATCTTACAACTACTAGCAGGAACAAATGAACCCATTTGCGCCATGATAATAATAATTGCTAACTCTCTCATGTAAGTAGATTTACCAGACATGTTTGGTCCAGTTATAAGAAGAACATTCGTTTCTTCATCCATCATAATATCATTTGGAACATATTCAGTATTAGAAACTCTTTCAATAACTGGATGTTTACCATCCTTTATTTCTATTCTTCTCTCATCAATAAGTTCTGGTCTTACTAGATTATAACTATCAGCTACATTTGATAAAGATATTAAAGCATCAATATCAGATATATTATCTGCTATATCTTGTAAATTATTAATTTCTTTTCTAATCTCTTCTTTAACTTCTAAGAATAGATTAAATTCTATTTCAATAATCTTTTCTTCAGCATTTAGAATTAACGCTTCCTTCTCTTTTAAAGAAGGAGAAATAAATCTTTCAGAAGAAACTAGTGTTTGTCTTCTTTCATAACCAAATTCAGGTTTAACTAGATTAGCTTGGCCTTTAGATATTTCAATATAGTATCCAAATACTTTGTTATAACCAACCTTTAAGTTCTTAATACCAGTCTTTTCTCTTTCTGTTTCTTCAAGAGTAGAAATAAATTCTTTTCCACCCTTTCTGATACTTTTAAGTTCATCTAGTTCTTTATTATATCCGTCCTTAATTAAATATCCATCATGTAAAGTTATCGGTGCATCTTCATAAATGGCATCATCAATTAATTTATATAACTTACTTTCATCTTTAAGTTCAATACTAAAACCTAATTTTTTAATTCTTTCATTAATATCAGGTAGAACGCTTAAACTTCTTTTAATTTGAAGCATATCACGAGCATTTAAGTTACCATTAAGTACTTTACCTGTAAGTCTTTCTAAATCATAAATAGAATCAAGTAAATTATTGATCTCATCACGAATAATAAACTCACTTCTTAATTTATCAATCTTATCATAACGATCATTAATTTTAACTTTATCTTTTAACGGACTCATTAACCATTGTTTTAGTTTTCTAGAACCCATAGCAGTCTTTGTTTTATCTAATAACCATATTAAACTATAAGTTCTTTCTTTTAATCTTAGTGTTTCAAGAAGTTCAAGATTACGAATAGTATGAATATCCATTTCTAAGTACTCTTGTGGATTTACAATCTCAACATTCTTAATATGATGTAAATCCTTTAATTCCTTTATAACTAAATAATAGAATAAGTGTTTAATACCTAACTTATATCTCATCTCACTTAAATCATTATATAAATAATCATAATCATCTAAGTATTCTGAATTTATTTCTACTTCAATATTATATTTATTCTTTAAAATATCTATTAACTCACTATTACTATTATCAAGTAATATAATCTCTTTTAAATTCAAACTTAAGATATTATTAACAAGAACATCTAAATTATGTTCTACATCTAAAATAAATAGATTACCTGTTGAAATATCAGCATAAGTAATAGTATATAGATTTCCAAAATCTAATAAACTACCAATATAATTATTTTCATAAGATTTTAATGTATCTGGATCCGTAACAGTACCTTTAGAAATAACTTCTGTAACTCCCCTTTTAACCATACCCTTAGCTTGTTTTGGATCTTCTAATTGCTCACATATAGCAACTTTATAACCTTTATCAATCAGTTTATCAATATATGGTTTAACAGCATGAAAAGGAACACCACACATCGGAACTCTTTCTTCTAAACCAGCATTCTTACCTGTTAAAGTAAGCTCTAACTCTCTAGAAGCTAAAATACCATCTTCAAAGAATAACTCATAAAAGTCACCCAATCTAAAGAATAGTAAAGAATCTGGATATTGGTCTTTTATCTCCATGTATTGTTTCATACCAGGACTTAATTTAGTTCTATCAACATCTAATCTATTCATACCTTCATCACAAGTGTTATTATAGCATTTAAAAAATAAAAATAGAAGACTATTTGTCTCCTATTTCAAATGGACTTTCAATTGTTCCTTGGCCAACAAACTTAACGGCCTTTATATTAATTACTGGTCTAATATCAAATGAACCATAATTACTATCATAATTTAAATTACCATCTCTTGTAATCCAAGTATTACTTTCATCATATTTATTACCAAGTAACATATTATTAGGTATATAACTATTAGTAACACCTTTATTAATATTATAAACTTCTTTTAAAGATAATAAACCAACATTACTAATATTGAATGAATCCATATTAACTAATGTACTTAAACTAGATTCATTTAGTAAACTATAATTATTATAATCATAATCACTAGTAACAATGTATTCATCTGTAGCTAAATAAGTATTGAACCAATTAACTAAGATATCATTATAATTATAAATATTACCAGAACCAATACTAGAATCTAATAATAATCTATAACTACCATCACCATTAACTCTAACAATTCTAAAAATCATATCATGGAATCTAACATAATTATTAGTAGAATTACCTTGGTAATAATAACTAATACCAGTATTATCATTTATTGTATTCATACTATTGAAGTCAATCATCTTTGTACCATCACCAAGATAAGATACAACACATTCAACATCACTATTAATATTATCACTATAAATAGTATTAAGTTCAGCATTATACTTTAAATCACCTTTAGTACAATTAATTGAAGCAAAAGTACTATCAGTATCAATCTTATCACTGAATTTACCTTCTTTAACAGTTTTAACATAACTATTAACATTAGTATTTTCTAAATCCAATTTTATAGTATATTCTTTAGGGGCTTTATTCTCTAAATTAACACTAAAAGTATAACCTACCATACCAAGCATAGCACAACCTATTACTAGTAATGGTACCATCATATTATTAATCTCAGATTTATTATTAGTTCTAAGATTATTTAATTCTTTTTGAGGGTCAAATTTCTTCATATAAAACCACCTTACTATACAAGTTAATTATAGAATAATAACCAACAAATTGCAATTAAAAAAAGACTTATAAAAGTCTTTAAATTGATAATGTAATAAGTACAACAAGTACAAGGAGAAATAAAATTGTAAATATTCTGACCTTACTGTTTTCTTGTTCCATCATGTTTCCTCCCATATATCTCTATTCTAATCTTTTCTATTTTCAATTTCAATCTTTATTATATTCTTTTTCTAATTTAGGTTTAAATTTTAATTTTGAACTTGCCGTTTTAGCAAAATAACTAATAGTTGGTAATTCTCTAGAACTATTTAACTTATCTACTAAAGTAATAATCATACCTTCTTTATATTTTGGAGGTATTGGTGTTAAAGGGAACATATGTCTCTTTATTGAATTAGTTATTCTCTCATCTTCTAGTTCTGGAAAATACTTAACATAGTTAATACTAGCAGCTTTACCATGAGTAAATCCATGTTGTCTAAATAATGGATGTTTAGTCTTAAGTTCAACTAAATACTTACCACCATCTAATTCTTCTAACTCTTCATTATATTGCCATGTCCATGGATAAAAGTCATGTAATAAACCAGCTAAGGCACATACTCTTGAATCGCATTTAAAATATAATGAATATAAATAAGCGTTAAAAGAAACTAATATCGAATGATCCCAAACAGATAAATTAAAATGATGAAAAAATATTTTTCTTTTTTGAAATTCATCATGCATTAATACTGGTTTAACTATCTCAAACCAATCATTAAACATTGGATGCTTAACGATACTTGGATCAATATTTTCAATTACGTTTTCATTATAATACTTAATCATGATTCTCTTTAAGATACTTAATTGCGTCATCTAATGTTTCAACAGATACAATTGAAATATCATACCCTTTCTCTTTTTTTACTTTGATAGCTTCTTCATAATTATTCTTAGGTACTAAAAATACATCTGCTTTAGCTTTATGAGCACCCATTAATTTATACTTAACGCCACCAATTTCACCAACAGCACCATCTTCACCAATAGTACCAGTTCCAACTATTTTCTTACCACCAGTTAAATCTTCACCAGTGATTCCACAATATATCATAAGTGCCATCATCATTCCACCTGATGGACCAGATTCAGATAATTCAGATTTAATCTTAACATCAAAATCAGATTCAATATCAAATAGATTAACAATACTTACTCCAATATATTTATTATTATCTTCAGATTGATAGATCTTAGCAGTAACCTCTTCTTCTTTGCCACTTCTATCAACAACTAACTTAATTGATTCGCCAACATTTTTAGTACTAATATATTCTTTAAACTTATCTAAAGAATCAATCTTTTTACCATCATATGATAATAAGATATCATCTATCTTAATATCAGTATCAGCTTTTGAATCAATATATATAATTTTATAATTATCATTTACTATTTTATATTCTTTACCACTAGCTTCTAAAGCAGCTTTAATAGCAAAATTCTTACTTTGTTCAAGAAATATTCTATCTCTTGTTGTTGAGTCTTCCATTGTTTCATTTTCACCTGTTAAATCACTCTCAGGAATTACTTCCCAATCAGGATTAATAAGCCCGAATAAAACATAAGGGATACTACCATCAACCATTGTAACATATGCCATATTAAATGAACCATCTATATCAAGTTCATCACCATTAACAGTAACTCTATCACTTAAGTCAATCGTTCCTCCTGGCATTTCAACTGCATAAGGAACTTTAATAACTGTACATACTAGAATTAATATTAATAAAATAAAAAATAATAAATTATCTTTTATAAAATTTCCTAAATTTTTGAGCATAATAACTCACCTATTTAATTATACTATAGAACCACCTAAATAGTTAAATTCTTCCCTCTTTCTTTACACATATTAAACATAAAAAAGATGTAGTTTATTCTACATCTATATCAAATTTAAACTTAACATTTGTCTTTCTAACACTATCAGGAGTTCCTATCTTATACCAAACTTTAATATTATGAATATCAGTAAATCCTGCTTTTAATTCATGAGTACTAATAATATAACCATTACGTATCTTTTCTAAGTCACTAATTGTTTGAACGCCTAAGTCATCGTAACCTACTCTAATGTTTTCTAAAACCTTCTCATCATGAGAATCAGGAATAATAATAACTTTATATTCCTTATCTTCGGCATTATTGTTTGTAATAGTATAAATAATACCATCTGAACTAAAACCAGCACCATCACTTAAGATAGTTAATTCTTTAAAGTTCTTATCATCTAATACTGTAACAAAACCATCTTTTTGACTAATATTATCTTTATTAGAAGCACTAACTGCATAGAATGCATAGATAATAATACCTACAAGTAATAATAATGCGAATATTTCAACAACAAATTGTTT
>CADBLZ010000117.1 GCA_902795675.1 uncultured Erysipelotrichaceae bacterium | reverse complement strand
TAGCTGTTCCTCGTTCTTGTAAAAATAGTGAAGGTGTTTATGAAACAGATTTCATTAGATGTATATTATGGAACGCTATTGCTGAAAGTACATCCGAGTATTGCCAAAAGGGTGACATAATCGGTATTAAAGGTAGAATAGAAGTATCTAATTATGAAGATAAAGATGGAAATAAAAAGAGTAGTACTAACGTTATTGCAGAAAAAGTTACATTCTTAAGTAGTAAGAAACAAGAAGAAACAGACTAATCTGTTTCTTCTTGCGAATAATTGTTATTTGAATTTATTTGTTATATAATACTCTTGGAGGATAGATGATATGAATGATGATTTAAAACAAATGATTTCAAGTAACGAAAAAGTAATGTGGGAGGGTAAACCTGACAAAAAATGCTATATTTTTGAGTCAATATTTAATCCTTTAATGCCATTTGCATTAATTTGGGCTATATTTGATTTTGGGTTCATAGGAGTTAGCTTTGCTGATCAAGAACAAAGTGGAATGTTATTGTTTTTAATACCATTTTTTGCAATACATCTTATGCCTGTTTGGATGTATTTAGGTGGAGTTTTAATGTGTAGAAAAAGATATAATAATACGTATTATATTGTAACAGATAAAGCTATATATATTAGTCAAGGTGTAATTACTAAGAAGATTCAAACAAAACCTTTTGCTGAAATGTCACATATAGATTTACATAGAGGGGTTTTTGATCAAATGTTTAATGTTGGTGATATTGTTTGTACTTCTAGTCAACATAGCATGAACGGAGCAGTAGATATAATAAATATATCGAGTGTCAGTAATTATACAGAAGTCTTTAATATTATAAAAAAGTTACAGCAAGATATTTACTCTGACATTATGTACCCAAACGATAAAAGACCAACAGAAAATCATGGATATAATACAGAGTACAAAGGATTATAGTTAAAAAATATAATAACAATTATTAGTATCACCAAAAGCCATAGTAGTAAGCATGATGAAAGTTGATTTGTATTGATATCTAGGAATATATTTGCTATAATTGATTTCGTTAAAAGCCTTGTAAAAAGTTTATAATTTTTGTTTTTAGAAGAAAGAAGAGTGTTTTATTATGGCAAATATTAAATTTTTTAGTTTGGGTGGATTAAACGAATCAGGTAAAAATTGTTATATTTTAGATATCGATAATTCTTTATATGTTTTTGATTGTGGACTTAAATATGCTAATGAAAATTTATATGGTATAGATTATGTAATTCCCGATTTTACATTTTTAAAAGAGAATAAAGATCGTATTAAAGGTGTTTTTATAACACATGGACATTATGAACAAATGGGAGGAGTTCCTGATTTAGTTAAAGATCTTCCAAATATTAAAATATATGCAACAAAATTTACTAAATATGTTTTAGTTCAAGACGGTGTTAATGAAAAGAATATTGAAGAAATAAAAGCTTATCACAAAGTTTCATTTGGTGATGTAAGTGTATTCCCAATAAATGTTAACCATACTGCTCCAGATTCAGTTATGTATGTTATTAATACTAAAGATGGTGCAATTGTTTATACGGGTGACTTTGTTATTGATCCTAAGATGCAAGGCGCTTATGAAATGGATCTAGGAAAGATTGCTTATGTTGGTAAGAAAGGTGTTCTTGCTTTATTAAGTGAAAGTGTATTCTCTGAAAAACCAGGACACACTTCTCCAAATCATCGTATTGAAGGTGTTTTTAGAGATGTTTTAAAACATTATGAAGATAGAGTATTATTTGCAGTATTACCAACACATATTTATACAATTCAAGAAATCTTTAATGCTGCTAAGAATACTCATCGTAAGATGGTTGTTATGGGTAAACAATTACAAAATATGATTACTTTCTGTAAAAAAGAAAAGTATTTAGATTTTGCTGACGATATGTTAGGTGACTTATCTAATATAAATGATAAGGATGCTATGTTATTAATTCAAGATAGTAAGGAATTCCCTTATGCATCAATTAGTAAAATAATTAATGGATATGATAAGTTCATTAAGGTTAAGGAAAATGATACTGTTGTATTTGCTGAACCTAAATATGATTCATCTGAAAAGACTTTAGTTAAAGTTCAAAATGATTTAGCTGAAAGTGGATGTAATATTGTTAGTGTTCCAAAAGAAAAAAGTATTCTACAACATGCTTCTCAAGAAGATTTAATGGTTATGATTAATTTATTAAATCCTAAATACTATATTCCTGTTAAAGGTGATTATAGATATATGGTTAATAATGCTAATATTGCATCAAGTCTTGGTATGAAAGATGAAAATATCATTCTAAAAGAGAATGGTGATATCGTTGAATTTGTTAACGGTAAATTAAATCTTGAATGCTTCGATAAAGTTAAAGTTAATGATATCTTAATCGATGGTAATAGTACGGAAGATGTTGGTGAATTAGTTATCAAAGATAGAGAAATGTTATCTGAAAATGGTATCGTTTTAATAAGTGCTACATTAAGCAAGTCAGATAAAGTTTTATTAGTTGGACCAGAAGTTACAACAAGAGGTTTTATCTATGTTAAAGATAGTACTGAAATGATAGCTGAAATAAAACGTATTTCACAAGATGTTATTGAAAAGAATGTAACAAGTAACTTTGTTGACTTCAATCAAATTAAGAATGATATAAGAGAAGAATTAGGTAAATACTTATATCATGAAACTGAATGTAAGCCAATGATTATTGCGGTTATCCAAGAGGTTTAATAACCTCTTTTTTTATTCCCTAAAACGTTATATAATATAGTTAATAAAATAAGAAGAGGAGTATGGATATGAATTTAAGAGGTGCTAAAGTTGCTGTAACTTCAATCGTTTGTGTTATTGCACTTATTGTTTCAATTAGTGTTAATATTCAAAATTTTTCAAATTCAATAGCTGTTTCTAATAATGCTGGGGAAGTTAGTTTATTTGAAGTTGGATTAGGTGAAGATGCTTTAACTGAAGGTAGTCAAGTTGCTGCTGGATATAATACAGGATTAAGCTTTAATAGAACTGTAAGTCTTCAACCTGCATCATTCTATGAAGTTACTATACCAGTAAATAATTCAGGAAGTGTAGATGCTACTTTAAAAGCTGCATCAATCAAAGTTGATGGTGGCGTTAATTATAGTATGGTAATCAATGGTGAAACTTACACTGAACAAGCTAAAGAGTTAAGTGTAGATATTAAAGCTGGCGAAAAGTTAGATGTTAAAGTTAGAGTTGAAAACGTAACTGAAGCAGAAGCAATCGCTAATATTAATGTTGCATTTGATGTTGCTCAAGCAAAATAAAAAGAACTTTAAAAGTTCTTTTTTTATTTTGTAATTATGTTAAATACTTCTTCCATTGATTTAGATGCAGTTTTAATTGTATAGTCTGGAAGTAAGTGAAGATGTAAATGTTTAACTGATTGACTATCACCATAATTGAATGTGTAAGTTATTGCAGTAGCATTCATTTTCTCCATTAAAACGGGAGTCATTTTCATAGCTACATCATACATATGACTAAGTAATTCTTTTGATACACATGTAATATCTTCAACATGTTCTTTTGGTATTACAAGTGAATGACCATCTACAACTGGATCAGCTGCTAAGATAACAATTACTTTATCATCTTCATATAGTTTATAACTATTAAATTCTCCACTAATTATTTTACAAAAAACACAATCCATTCTTTATCACCTGTAATAATAATAGCACATTTACTTGCTTTAAAGTTATATAATTGAAATCTATTTTTAATTATAATATAATTATTAATAGAATAAGGGTGTTATAAAATGAAGAAGCATAAATGGTTAATCTTTATATTAATTTTATTCTTTTCTTTTCCAATTATTTGCCATGCTTCTACATATTTAGTAGCATCTACGCAAAAACCAATTCAAAGTAATAATTTTTATATTAGATTAGCAATTGATTATGGTGATTCTTTATTAATTAAAGAAGCACATTATAAGATTACTTATGATCCAACTTTATTTAAGTTTGTTTCATTACAATGGACACAAGCAAGAGGTAACTATGATTGTGATGATAATGGTACTATTACTATTGATTTTAGTAGTGAAACTAGTCCATGGCAAAAAGGATCTGCTTTTGTTATTGAATTTAAAACTTTAAGTGCTGGTAATACTTCACCAATAAATGTAAGTGAAACGGGTGTAGGTTATTACTCTGATGGTAATCCAGTTGCACAAAGTTATGCTGGTATTCAAATTGATCCAGAACCAGCAAATCAAGATACTTACTTAAGAAGTTTAAAAGTTGAAAACTATATTATTTCACCAACATTTGCTAAAACAAAAAATGAATACTCATTAGTTGTTCCATCTAATGTTAATAAGATTAATGTTATTGCTACTAAGAATAATAATACGCAAACAATTAGTGGTGATGGTGAGTACAAATTACAATATGGTTTGAATAGAATTACAGTTATTGTAACATCTCAAAGTAAAGATCAAAGAGCTTATTTAATAAATGTAACTAGAACAGATGATAGAACTGGTGATGTAAGTCTTAAGTCATTATTAGTTAGTAATACAGATATTTCTTATGATAAGGAAGCAACTAGTTATGAAGCTACAGTTAGTAAGTCTGTTGATAAAGTAATAATTAGTGCAACACCTAATGATCCGGCTGCAACTTTGTATGGTACTGGTGAAAAGGAATTAGAGATTGGTCGTAATGAATTTGAACTAACAGTTGTTTCAAATAAGAATAGATCTCAAACTTACAAGATAACGATTATTAGAAGTAATAAAGAATTAGAAAAAGTAGTCAGTAGTAATCAGTTAAGTTTATTAAGAATTAATGGTTATAATATTGATGTT
>CADBLZ010000116.1 GCA_902795675.1 uncultured Erysipelotrichaceae bacterium | reverse complement strand
TCAATTAATACTTTAAGAATCGTTACCCTAAATCATCAAATCGTAGCTTCATATATAAGAATAGGTAACAAAGGAAACGTTGTAGATAACTTTAATCACGATGGTGTAGCTGCTCCAATTAATATTGAAACAGGTATCGTTGATTATCCGGCAATAGATAAAATGGATCATATTTATAAAACTCATCCAATGACAAATGAACCAATCTTATGGTTAAACATTCCTAAATGGCCAAGAATAAAAAGATTTGTTACAGAACTATCTTATGTAATTCCAGAAATGGGTTATGTTGGTTGGGATATATGTGTTGGTGAAACAGACCTTTATCTAATAGAAGGTAATGAATTCCCTGGTCATGATATTTACCAATTACCACCACATAGAACAGATGGTATTGGAATGCTACCAAGATTTAAAAAAGCAATGAAAGAGGAAAAAGACAATGAAAATAGCAATAGCAACTGATCATAATGGTGTAAATGAAAAACAAGAGATAATGAATAAATTAGTAGGTTATGAAGTAATTGATATGAGTACTGATAATAATCCTACAGACGATTATCCTGACTTTGCATTTAAAGTAGGTGAAGCAGTAAGAGATCATCTAGTAGATTATGGTGTTCTACTATGTGGAACAGGAATTGGTATGTCAATTGCTGCTAACAAAGTAAAAGGCGTTAGAGCTGCTCACATATCTAATATAGATGAAGCCCATCTAGCACATGAACACAATAACGCTAATGTAATTACAATGAGTTATAAAAATAATGTTGAAGATATTGTTTCATGGATTAAAGAATTCCTTGAAACAGAATTTAGCAATGAAGAAAGACACATTAGAAGAGTAGATAAAATAAATAAATATGAAGAGGATAATAACTAATGAGATTTAAAGCATACATATATGTAATAACGATGCTCTTGAGTGCTTTTGCTCTAAGTGGAATCAATTTTGATCACCTAATTAAAACAAATCACAAGATAGAAGCAAAAATAATAGTAATCCTATTGAGTATAGCTTTAAGCTACTTAGTTACAAATTTTATTACTGATTTTATCGACGTCAGTAAAATAATTACCAAATAGAAAAAAGAATGATATAATTTTATTAAGAAAGGAATGAAATTTATGAAATTTAACATTCGTGGAGACAAGATGACTGTAACTCCTGCAATGAAATCTTATATCGAGGAGAAACTTACAAAACTGGATAAATATTTCGAAAATCCTGAAGAGATTAATACTAACGTATTAATCAGAACTAGAAATCTAGAGCAAATAATCGAAGTAACAGCTCCTACTAAGAGATTTACACTTAGAGCTGAAGAATCAAATGAAGATTTTTATGCTGCTGTAGATTTAGTTGTTGATAAACTAGAAAGACAAATTAGAAAAAATAGAGATCGTTTAAATAAGAAATTTAAAAACGTTGAAGAACTAGAATTCAATTTCGACTTCGATGTTAAAAAAGAAGAATCAAATGAAAGTTTAATAGTTAAGAGAAAAAATATTTCAATGAAACCAATGGATGAAGAAGAAGCAATCCTTCAAATTGAACTATTAAATCATGACTTCTTTGTATTTAAAAATATAGATGAAGAGTGTGTATCTGTTCTTTATAAAAGAAAAGATGGCAACTACGGTATAATTAATATGAAATAAGGGCTGAAAAGTCCTTTTTTATTTACAATTTAATTGATATTTAAATATTATTTTGCTACAATAAACAATGTGGAGGAGTGCAACTATGGGATTATTTAGAAAATTAGTAGACTCAGAATATAAAGAATTAAAAAGATTTGAAAAGATTGCCAATAAAATTGATGACTTATCAGATGAAATGGCTAGTCTTAGTGATAAAGATTTAAAAGCAAAAACAGAAGAATTTAGAAAAGAACTTGCTGAAGGTAAAACTCTAGAAGATATCTTAGTTCCTGCTTTTGCAGTAGTAAGAGAAGCAGCTTACCGTGTATTAGGTGAAAAACCATACTTTGTTCAAATACTAGGTGGTTTAGCAATTCACTATGGTAACATTGCTGAAATGAAAACTGGTGAAGGTAAAACTTTAACAGAAACAATGCCAACTTACCTAAATGCCCTTGAAGGTAAAGGTGTTCATATCGTAACAGTTAACGAATTCTTAGCAAAACGTGACTCTGAATGGATGGGTAATATTTTTAGATTCCTAGGTTTAACTGTAGGATTAAATATGCGTGAAATGTCTCCAAAAGAAAAGAGAGACGCATATAACTGCGATGTATTATATAGTACAAATAATGAAATTGGTTTCGATTACTTAAGAGATAACATGGTTGTTAGAGCTGAAGATAGAGTTCAAAGACCATTAAACTTCTGTATTGTCGATGAAGTTGACTCAATCTTAATCGATGAAGCTCGTACACCATTAATTATTTCTGGTGGTAGAGTTAATGCTAAAGATTTATATGAACAAGCAGACCGTTGTGTAAAAAAATTAACAGTTGATGATTATACAATCGATGAAAAAACAAAGAATGTATCATTAACTGATGATGGTGTAGAAAAAGTAGAACAATACTTCCATATCGATAATCTATTTGATTTAGATCAAGCTGTATTAGTTCACCACTTAAATCAAGCGTTAAAAGCTAACTATGGTTTCCATATTGATGTTGATTACGTTATTGAAGATGGTGCTATTATCATCGTTGACCAATTTACAGGTCGTTTAATGCATGGTCGTCAATTTAGTGATGGTCTTCACCAAGCTCTAGAAGCTAAAGAAGGCGTTAAGATTAACGAAGAAACTAAAACAATGGCTACAATTACATTCCAAAACTTATTTAGAATGTATAATAAACTATCTGGTATGACAGGTACTGCTAAAACTGAAGAAGAAGAATTTAGAGATATCTATAACATGTATGTTATTGAAATCCCTACTAACAAACCAGTAATTAGAGAAGATCTACCAGACTTAGTTTACTCAACTGAAAAAGGTAAATTTGCTGCCATCGTAAGATGCATCAGAGAAATACATGAAACTGGACAACCAATTCTAGTTGGTACAATTTCTG
>CADBLZ010000115.1 GCA_902795675.1 uncultured Erysipelotrichaceae bacterium | reverse complement strand
TATGAATTATATAAAAATAATGAATTACATGAAAATGAATTAGAGAATAATGAATATACTTATAGCTTTTATAGAATTGGATCTAATTGCTTTGAAATTATTATGTGTTTAGATTCTAATGATGAATTTAATGTATATTTAAAAGAATTGTATAAATATATGATTTCTACATTAAATGAACACTAGTTTTATTTGTTATTTTATGTATTTTATATTATAATTATTTATCGAGGTGAATTCTATGACAAATAAAGAATTAGCAGAATTTATGTTTCCAAATATTACAAAAACAATTGCAGATTTAGAGAAAGAATATCCTGAAAGACCAGAAGGTACTATTGTAACAAGATATGCACCAAGTCCAACTGGATTCATGCATATTGGTAATTTCTACCAAGTAGTAGTTAACTATTTATTAGCTAAACAATCAGATGGTGTATTCTTCTTAAGAAATGAAGATACAGATCAAAAGAGAGAAATAGAAGGTGCAGTAGAATATATTATGCATGTTCTAGAACACTATAAATTTATACCTGATGAATGTGAAATTAAAAATGGTGAAACTAGAGGTAACTATGGTCCTTATATCCAATCTGAAAGAAAAGAAATTTATCATGCATTTATTAAACATTTAATAAGTGAAGGTAAAGCTTATCCATGTTTCTTAACACAAGAAGAAATGGATTCTATTAGAGAAAGTCAAACAAGAGATAAGAGAAGAATAGGTATCTATGGTAGATATGCTAAATATCGTAATTTACCAATTGAAGAAGCTGCTGAAAGAGTTAAAAATGGTGAACCATTTGTTATTAGATTAAAGTCAGAAGGTAACTTTAATACTAAGTTTAAATTTGAAGACTTAGCATTTGGAACAATGGAAATGCCTGAAAATGATATTGATACAGTTATTATGAAATCATCTAACCAATTACCAACATATCATTTTGCTCATTTAGTTGATGATCACTTAATGAGAACAACACATGTTATTAGAGGTCAAGAATGGGTTTCTAGTGTACCAACTCACTATGAATTATTTAAAATGTTTGGTTTTAAAATGCCTAAGTATGTTCATACTCCACTTATCTTAAAGAAAGATGGAGATAAGATTAGAAAGATATCTAAACGTTTAGATCCAGAAGCTAGAATGACTTACTATGAAGAAAAAGGTTATCCAATCTATTCTGTAATAGAAGCTATTATGACAATAGCTAACTCTAACTATGAACAATGGAGAGAAGGACATCCTGATGCTCCATTTACTGAATTTGAATTCTCACCTAAAAAGATGAGTGCTTCAGGTGCTTTATTTGATCTAGATAAGTTAGATAATATTTCTAAGAATTATTTAAGTAAATTAAAAGCTACAGAAGTATTTGATTTATTAGATACTTGGTCTAAAGAATATGATAAAGAATTTAATGAATTAATTAATAAAGATAAAGAATATACTACAAATATTTTAAATATCGAAAGAGAACAAAAGAAACCAAGAAAAGATTATGCTTATATGGCAGAGGTTAAGAACTATATTTGGTATATGTATGATGAATTATTTACTAATCCAGAATATCAATTCGATGAAAAGTTCTCTAAAGATGATATTAATGAAGTATTAAATACTTATTTTGAATCTTATTATGATGAAAACGATGATAAAGATACATGGTTCAACAAGATGAAAGATATGGCTGAAAAATTAGGTTATGAAACTAATATGAAGGAATATAAAGAACATCCTGAAGCTAAAAAAGGAAGTATTGCAGATGTATCTAATATCATTAGAGTAGGTGTTACATCATTAAGTCAAACACCAGATCTTTATATAATACTTAAATTATTAGGTAAAGATAGAATTAAAAACAGATTAGATATGTTAAAATAATGCCTTAAAAAAGGCATTATTTTTTGACTAAAAAGCACTTTAGAACTATAATTATCATACTTAAAGGGGTTTTGGATATGAAGAAGAGAGGACATAGTTTAAGTTACTATACTAACTTAAAAGAAAAGTTAGCACGTATAACTTTAATTGGTAATTTAGTACTTGCTGGTGCAGCTTTAAGCTGTGAAGGTTATAGTGTTATTAAGAATTCAATTAGTGTACGTGAAAATACGGCTTATGAAGATACACTTGATGCTCTTAATAAAGTTGGAGATGTTGAGATAGCTGACAGTAATGTAAGTAAATACTTAGAGCTTAAACGTTACAGTACTGATGAGCATGGTCGTAAGAGAGTATTATTTGCAAGTATTGATGAGAGCTTTGATGGTGATGATTTAGATTTCTTAAAATACTTTCCTAATCTAGAAACTTTAACGATTAAAGCTCATACTTTAGATTGTGAAGATTTAATGTATAATAGTAATCTTCATACATTAAGAATATATTGTTCAAGTATTATTAATATGGATAAACTACCAAACTCTATTACTAAACTAGAAATTAGAAACTGTGAGTTAGAAGATGGTAGAGTAGTAGTACCTTATGACTGTAAGTCAGTAGCTTTAGATTTTAATAATCAATCAAATATTGTTCTTAAAAACCCTGAATCTTTAAGAGAAATATTAATTAATAATGATTGTTTAACAGACTTAAATGATTTGGCTGATTGTACTAATTTAAGAAGAATAGAATTAAAACTAACTAGTAATGTTATTAATAAAGATGTCTTATATACATTACCTAACTTAGATGTAGTTATTGGTGATGACTTCTCACCAATGTATTTTACAGGTGAAGATTATGACACTTTAAATATTAGTGATGCATCAGTACATGATAGTAGATATGAAGCTTATGAACTAGATAGAATATATAATGAATTAATACCAGATGATAATATTCCTGATGATGCTAAGATGGAAATAATAACAAGATATATCTTAGATAAGTTATCTTATGATTATGATTCCGAATTAGATCGTCAATTAATCTTTAATTATAATAAACTACCAGTTTATTATGCATTAAAGAGTGATAAAGGTATTTGTGTTAACTATTCAGCTTTAGCTACAGCTTTATTTAATAGAGCTGGTATTAGTAATTATCGTTATAGTAATGATGATCATAGTTGGAATGAAACAACTATTAATGGTATTACAACTGAAACTGATTTAACACAATTAGATTGTAATCCTGAAAATCCATATGTTATTACAAATGATAAGGATGAGAATGGACATTTCTTAGGTATTAAAGGTCAAACAGCTATTGATTACTTTGATCGTAATGAAGGTGATAACCTTTATTACTATAAAAATGATAACCTAGCAGAAATACTTCCTTATCATTATGAGAAATCTAATCCAATAATATACTCTAATGATGATGTTGAAATAGGTTATGTAGATGCTAATAAATTATATTTTAAGTTTAGTTATAGACTTAATTATGCTGCCGTTACATTTATTCTTGGTCTTATAGGATTTAATATTGGTATGGCAATAAAGAAAAAGAAAGTTGAAGAAGAAAGAATTAATAACTTAGCAGATATCCTTACTTTAACTAAGTAAGTTATTGTAAAGTGATTCTTAGGTAGATTGCTTTTATAACTTACACTAGTGTATAATTAGGATATCTTAGGAGATTAATAAACTGAAGGTGGTTATTAAATGAATAAAGATTATAAAGAATTTAATTCATTTATTGTAGATATTACAAATAACGAAAAGTTTAAAGAGTTACGAAAACAACCACATCATGGAATTACTAGATATGAACACTTAATGAGAACAACTTTTTATACTTATAAAGTATGTAAGTTCTTCCATAAGAAGAATATTAGAGATGTTGTTAGAGCAACTTTATTACATGACTTCTATACAGATGACGAGTTAACTGGTAATGGTGCTCAAAGACTTGGAAGTCATCCACTTGTTGCTTTAGCTAATGCAACTAAATATTTTGAATTAAATGATATGCAAAAAGATATTATTAAAAGTCATATGTTTCCATGTAATCTAATCGTTCCTAAGTATAAGGAATCATGGTTAGTTACTACAATGGATAAAGTAGTAAGTACATATGAAATGTTAAGATTTAAGTTACCATTAAAATGTAAAACTTACTTTGGACATTTATTTAAGAAATTATCAGTAGAAGAGTAATACTCTTCTGCTTTTTTGTTTACATGTGTAAAGTGTGTGTTAACGGAATGTAAAGACTTTAATTTCCCTTTATTTCTCAAGTATTATTTGGTAGAATTAGTATAGACAATAAAGAGGGAATAAAATATGGATGAGATTAATATAAGTGAATTACTTGATTATTATAAAGAAAGAATATTACTAATGATTACGATAGTACTAACAGTGTTAGTGCTTGGTTGTGTTTATAGTTTCTTCTTTAAAACACCTTTATATAAGAGTACTTCAACAATTGCTATTATTGAAAAATCTGGTGAAGGTACAATTACACAAAGTGATGTTCAATTAAGTAAGAGTTTAGTTACAACATATACACAAATTATTAAGAGTAGAAAAGTTGCTGAAAAAGTTATCAACAACTTAAAGTTAGATTATAGTGTTCAAACTTTAATTAACAACATTACAGTTGAAAGTAAAGCTGATAGCCAAATCATTACAGTTGGTTATATTGATGAAGATAGTAGCATGGCTGCTAGTATCGTTAATGATGTAGTTAAAGTATTCTGCGAAGAGATAGAAAATAATGCTGGTCTTTCTAACGTATTCCAATGGGATGTTGGAGAGGAAGAATCTAACCCATATAATACTAATATTACAAAAGATTTAATTATCTATTTAGCTATTGGTATTGTACTTGCTTTAGTAACAGTATTCATTATCTTCTACTTTGATACAACTATTAAATCTGCTGAAGAAATTGAATCTAAATTTAATTTACCAGTTATAGGTATTGTGCCTGCTGTTAAGAGAAAAGAGAAGTAGGTGATAGATATGCAAAACACAAAAGATTTATTAATTAATATCAACCCTAAATCAATGTTTAGTGAATCAATTAAAACAATAAGAACTAACTTACACTTTAGTGGTGTTGATAAAGGTTTAAAAGTTATTTTAGTTACTTCACCAGAAGCTGGTGATGGTAAGTCATTTATTTCAGCTAATTTAGCTGTTGCATACGCACAAGATGGTAAGAATGTATTAATTATTGATGCTGACTTACGTAGAGGTAGAGAACATAAGATCTTTAATACAATGAATCCAACTGGTGGAGGATATTCAAATCTTATCTTAAGATATAAAGATGAGATTAAGTTAAGTAGATATGTTATAGCTACTAGTGTAGAGAATATTGATTTAATACCAACAGGACCTACACCACCAAACCCAATTGAATTATTATCATCTGCTAATAATAAAAAGATTATTAAAGAATTAAGAGAAATATATGACATTATTATATTAGACTGTCCTCCAGTATTAGGACTTTCTGATACACTTATTATGAGTAAATATAGTGACGCTAACGTATTAGTAGTATCTAGTGGTAAAACACCAGTAGAATCTATTAATAAAGTTCAACAAGCATTTAAAAATGCTAATAATAAGATTGATGGTGTAATCATCAATAGAGCACAAGTTAAAGGAAGTGCATATAATAGTTACTATTCTAGTGAATATTACTATTATGAAGCTGATCCGGAGGAAAAGAAATAATAATGAAAGATATTCACAATCACTTAATTGTAGGCATAGATGATGGATCAAAGAGTTATGAAGACTCTATTAGAATACTTAAATATATGGAAGATATGGGATATACAGATATATGTTTAACTCCTCATTATGTTTATGAATCTAAATATGATGTTAATAATAAAGGTAAAACTAAGTTATTAAAAGAATTAAAAAGGGAATGTGAAAAGAATAATATTAATATTAACTTATATTTAGGTAATGAAATATTCATTACTGATAATATAGAGGAATTAATAAAAAAAGGAGATATAGCTCCTTTAAATAATAGTAAGTATTTATTATTAGAATTATCAGTCTTCCAAGAATATCCAAATACTAAGTTAATAATATATAACCTAATACAAGAAGGTTATAAAGTAATACTTGCTCATCCAGAGAGATATACTTATTTTGATAAATCTTTAGCTTATGTTAAAGAATTAAAAGAAATGGGAGTATTAATGCAATGTAATTACTTATCATTATTTGGTAGGTATGGTAAGAGTGCTAAAGACTTATGCGAACGTATTTTAAAGAATGGTTTAGCAGATTTTTTAGCTACTGATATTCACCATGATGAAGACTTACATCCTAAAGAATTAAGGAAAAAAATAAAGAAATTTGTTAAAACTGACGAAGAAGTTGAGAATTTATTAACAAATAACTTTGACAAAATACTAAATTAGGCTTAGAATAGGCAATGCTTATGGGAAATATATTATAGAAAGGCAATCGATTATGAATAATGAAATTATATCAAGTGTTGATGATTTAATTATACCTAGTCATACAGGTCTTAAAAAGACTCTTTATTTAGCTAATAAAAGATTTGTAGACGTAATTGTTGGTTTTATTGGTTGTGTTTTACTAGTTCCAATTTTCATTTTAGTTAAGCTTGCTTATATTCTAACTGGTGACTTTGCACCAATTATTTACAAACAAAAGAGAATAGGTTTAAATGGTGAAGAATTTGATTTATATAAATTCAGATCTATGTGTGTAGATGCACCAGAAAAACTTAAAAAGATATTAGCTGAAAATGAAGATCTTAGAAAAGAATATGAAGAATTTCATAAACTAAGTAATGATCCTCGTATTACTAAAGTAGGTAAAATTATAAGACATGCATCTATTGATGAAACTCCACAATTTATAAACGTTTTAAAAGGTGATATGTCTATTATAGGTAATAGACCTTATCTACCTAGAGAAAAAGATGATATGGGCTTATATTATAATAATATTATTAAAACTAAACCTGGTATTACTGGTTTCTGGCAAGTTAATGGTAGAAGTAATACTACTTTCAGAAATAGATTAGGTTTAGAATCTTATTATTCTAATAATAGATCATTTAAAATGGATATGAAGATTTTCTTCAAAACATTTAGTGTTATATTATTTGGTAGTTCAGCAAAATAGAATAACTTATGTTATTCTTTTTTTATGTTATAATACATACGTGGTGAAATTATATGAATAAAAAAAGAATAATCATATGTTTTATATTAGTTATATTACTATTCTCTTGGATAGCATTTATATATCGTTTAAGTGATATGAATACTTATAGCTCTAATGGTAAGAGTATAAGTATTATATCTGTCTTTATAGATGATACATTAGATGTTACTAATAAGTATGGTATTACTAATAGTAATCCATCTGATAGTAAGTTAGATAAAGTAAGTAAGTTACTTAATGCTCCATTAAGAAAAGTAATCCATGCTACAGTATATTTTGTGATGGCAATTATAATAGCACTCTTAGTTAACTTTGTATTAGAAAATAAAAAGTATTGGTTAACGATTATTATTACATTAGCATTAATTATTGGTTTAGCATCATTTGATGAATACCATCAAACACATGTTGAAGGTAGAACTGGTCAAGTAAAAGATGTAATAATAGATACTGCTGGTGGTGTTACTGGTATCTTATTTTATAGTACATATTATGTAACTTATTATATTGCTAGTAAGAAGTACTATAAAAAGGGTTTAGAAGAAAGTAATAAAAAAATAAAGAAAAAATAATTGTAAATTATTAGTCTTAACTCTTTGACTAATTCTTAAAAATAACTTATTATTTATATAGCATGATAATATCATGCTAGATTACTTTCATGAATTATTATGATTGTAATC
>CADBLZ010000114.1 GCA_902795675.1 uncultured Erysipelotrichaceae bacterium | reverse complement strand
TTCAATATCAGCCTCAACGTTAACTGTAATAGTCTTAGTAACAGTATGCGTTCCATCTGTAACAGTTGCTGTAAATGTAGCGGTTCCAGCAGATAATCCTTTAATAGTTACACCAGTATCGCTTTCGTTTTGTAATTCGATAACATCATTTCCACTAGTTATTTGATATGCTACGTTTTCACCATTTGTTTTAACCGTAATAGGAATACTAGCACCGACATTAAATTCAACTGAGCTAGCAATATTTAAATATAATTCGTAGAAGTAGAATCCATAAGAAGTAGTCGCGACATTTTCCGCTCCATCTTTCCAACCACTAATTCGAACACCGTTATTATCTCCAAAGCCAGAGACAAGTATATTTTCAGTTTGGCATCTGCCTTCTTTTCCACTATCTACACCTGAAATGATGAAACCATCATAATTATCAGCATATCTATTGAAAGTAATTTTATAAATATAATCACCATTGCCGTCTATAAATGAGCGTTCACCTAAAGTAACACCAGGGAAAGGAGCATTTTCAGTATGTAAAGTATCATTCCACATGTAAACATGGAGATCGCTCCAATTGTAGTTATTAGCAAAGTAGTAATAGACTTCGTAATCTTCAACAACGCTAATAGTAATTGAATCTTTGATATTGTCGTCAACTTTTGCTGTAATTGTTGCTTCGCCTTCTTTTAAGCCTTTAACAGTAATCTTATTCTCGCCTTTTGTAACTTCTACCACTGTATCGTCACTATTAATAATTTCGTATTCAGCATTACTACTTACAGGGATATCAACAGTTTGACCAGCGATAACTTGTTTATTATCTTCTTCAAAAGAAACATGTGGGCCAAATGGTTCAAATGTGCCATATGAATAACTACATTTATAAATTTTATTTTCACCGACATGGTCAAAGACATCCCAGCTTTCTTCTGTGATATAAATCATGTTTCCATTAACATCCATATCAGAACATAAAATATCTTTAGTTTGTGACCAACCATGTACTTCATCAGTTCCGGAGATAATCATGCTGGTATAACCATCGTTATAGACACTGAATGAAAGTGAATATGTGTTTACACCATCTTTATTTTTAACTGGAGCAGCTGAGAACATAACACCAGGGAATGGTGCATTTTCTCCTTTACTACCCCATAAATAAACTCTTAAATTCTTCCATTGATAGTTATTTGCAAAGTAGTATGTTACTTCTCTATCTTCAATAACTGTCAAATACAGTTTTGAGCTAATAAGTTTACCGTCTACTTCAATAGATGCATGAATTTCAGCAGTACCAGCCTCTAATCCTTTAACAGTGAATCCATTTTTACTCTTATTTGATAATTCAACTTTACCAGTTCCATTAAAGAGGGTATATTCAACAGTTTCTTCACTTGTATATGTAATTACATCAAGAGTGCCACCAACTAATACATCAGCTTCATTCATTGATAAAGTAATGTATCCACCTTCTAAAACATCAGTATCAGGATTAAAGTTACTCATCTTGATACTTGCTTTTCTTACTCCATCACTACCAGCAGAAGGTAATTCAGGAATGCTAAAAGCATTTTGAGTCTTAAAAGAAGCTAAAACGATATCGTTTGTTTGCAAGAATTCATTATTATAATCTTTACCACTAATAATGATTTTTTCATATGGTTTTACATCAGTGTCTATTGTGATTTTATAGACATCATTATAACTTTTATCTTTAAATGTACTTTCACCCATACTTACACCAGGCCAATCAGCATTAGTGCCACATTCGCCCCACATATATAGATGTAAATCTTTTAATCCTAAATTATTAATAAAGTAGTAATCAAAAATTGTTTGATCGGTACTAATTACAGTAACTAAACAAGTTTTAACTACTTCATATTCTGTTCCAGCACATATAGTTGCGGTAATTGTTACAGGAGTGTCTCCACTAGCTTTTAAAGATTTAAGCCAAACTCCAGAATTAGTTTTATTTTCTAAAGCAACTATAGAATCATCACTTGTAGTCCAAGTAACGTTATCAGTTGATTCGCATCCTAAAACTCTAATACTTCCTTTATTCATTTCTAATGAAGATTCAGAAAGAGTTAATTCATGGATTTCAATTTTAGGATTGATAACTACATTAATTTCTCTAGAAACATCTGTTTTTCCAACAGAAGTAACAGTAATTTTTGTATTTCCTACCGCTATAG
>CADBLZ010000113.1 GCA_902795675.1 uncultured Erysipelotrichaceae bacterium | reverse complement strand
TAGAAGTAGAAGCTCCTGTTGTTGAAGAAACTCCAGTTGTTGAAGAAGAAGTTGAAGAAGCTCCTATTGAAGAACCAGTAATTGAAACACCTAGTGTTCCATTTGCTCCAGAATCTCCAGTAGCTGAAGAAGTAGAAGAACCAGCTATAGAAGAACCTGAAGAGGAAGAAGAAGTTGAAAACGAATTTGCTTCTGAAGATGAAGAAAGCGCTGATTTAGATTTAACTTCATTAAATCAAAATGACGTATCTTCATTTAATCCATTCGAAGAACAAGAACAACCACTAATGAATAGTGAAGAAGAACCAGATCTAGAAGAAACTTCAGAAGAAGAATCTGTTGAAGAAGAGGTAGAAGAAACTCCAGTTGTCGAAGAAGATGATGAAGAAGTAGAAGCACCTGTTGTTGAAGAAACACCAGTAGAAGAAGAACAAGAAGACGAAGAAGAAACAACTGAACCAGACCTACAAGAAACACCAATTAAACTAAATGATGATATCGATAAATTCCTAGATTCAATTTCTATTGATGCATCTAAATTTAGTCCAGAAGCATTAGAAGAACTTAAGAAAACTCCAGAAAGCATAATTGCTTCTAACTATGGTTATTTAAGAAGATTATCTGTTAATAATGATGTAATATATAACGTTCATAATGGTTATATGTACCTAACAGATAAAGACTTCGTTAAGAAAATAGAATCATTAAATAGTGTAGGAGTTAAAAACATCTACATAGCTGATTTACTAAATGATTATGGTATAACTTGTCCTTACGAAGAACTAAGAGATCGTATTCGTTTACTAAAATCAAAAGAAAATGTAACAGATGAAAACCTATTCAAACTAAACTATGATTTAGCTACATACTATAACAACTTAGATTCCTTAACAGAATTAAATATCGAACCAGATAGTAACGAATTACTAATCTGTCTTCCAGAATTAAGTACTATTGATGCAAGAGAAAACATCGAAGTATTAAAAGATTATGTAATAAGTATCATTAAGAGAAGTAATAAATATAGTTTTGAAATGTTATGGAAAACACCAAAAGAATTAGCTTACACAATTGATAACTATCTAGAAAGTAACTTATCAAAACTAATTGAAGCTAATCCAGAAGTTCTTGGATTTAACTCAGATCAAATAATTAAGAGAATTAACTATTGTAATAAAAATAACATTCCATTAATGGATGAAAATAAACAAGGTTCTTATGCAGATTATATTATTGATATAACTAATACAGAACCATTCAAAGATAGTTTTGAAGAACTTCCTGAAAATAATAATGATAAATTACCAGCACTTGTTGGTGATGAAGAATTCACTAAGAAAATACTAGGTTACCTAGATGATTACAATAATAGTGAAGAATTAAATGTTGATATAAGCGATGCTGGCGTTACAGCAACAGTTGAAGACTTACGAATCAGAGCTGGTCAAATGTTTAATGATGATGATTCAGATAATAGAACATATAACATTAGTAATATTTATATTTCAAGACCAAAAATGACTCGTAACATATCTTATATAATGCAAAAACTATATGAAAACGATGAAATGCAAGATACACTTAAATATCAAAACAAAATCATCTTAATGAGTGCATTATATAACTTAAGATTATCTGAAGATAAGATTGCTGAAATAGTTGAATTTGCAAATCAAAATATAGGGGAGGAATAAAAATGGACTTCTTAAAAGAATTAAAAATTAGTGATCAATATATTGAACTAATAAACACAAATTTTCCTGACCGTGCTAAACAAGAAATCATCGCAAAGAAAGATCTAGTATCATCTAATATTAAATACTTAAAAGATTTAGGTATTAATAATTATGATGTAGCATTTGTTAAATTCTATAACATGTTCTTACTAGATCACACAACATTTACAAATATCTTCAATAAATATGACGATGAAGATCTAATTGAAAAACTAGAAAAAAACGTCGATATAATGGAATATTTATAGTTACAAAAAAGTAGATTTTAATCTACTTTTTTTAATACCTAAATGTTATAATAGGACTTAGTGAGATGATACAACTATGAACTATTTAGATGAACTTAATGAAAAACAAAAAGAAGCTGTTCTAACAATTGATGGACCAGTTCTAGTACTTGCTGGTGCTGGTTCAGGTAAAACAAAAGTATTAACTACTAGAATAGCTCATTTAATTAATGAAGGTATATTGTCTTCCCAAATCTTAGCTATTACATTTACCAATAAAGCGGCTAAAGAGATGCGTGATAGACTAGAAAAAATTGTACCTAATAACTATGCTTTTGTTGGTACTTTCCATTCCTTTGGTGTTCGTATCATAAGAGAAAACTATGAATATTTAGGTTTAGAAAAAAACTTTTCAATAATTGATACAGAGGATGCTAACTCAATCATAAAAAAAATCATGAAAGAAAATGGTTATGATCCTAAATTTACAACACCAGGTTATATAAGAAGTAAAATATCATTTATCAAAAATAACATGTTAACAAACGCTGAAGTGGATCGATTCCTTAATACTCCACCTGAGAAAATAGCTAAAGAAGTATTCTATGCTTATCAAGAAGTGTTAATAAAAAATAACTCAGTTGATTTTGATGACTTATTACTAATGCCTGTTGAACTATTTAAGAATCATCCTGAAATACTTGAATTCTATCAAGATAAATATAAATATATTCTAATAGATGAGTATCAAGATACAAATGATGTTCAATATAAACTAACTAAAATGTTAGCTAAAAAACATAAAAACATCTTTGTTGTTGGTGATCCAGACCAATCAATTTATAAATTCAGAGGAGCTGACTTCCATAACATTCTTAACTTTGAAAAAGATTATAAGAATGCTAAAGTAATTCCTCTAGAAGAAAACTATCGTTCAACGACTAACATTCTTGATACAGCTAACTCTATAATTAAAAACAACCAAGAAAGAAAAGAAAAAAACTTATGGAGTAAAAAAGGTGACGGTGCTAAAGTAAAATACTTAAGAGCTTATGATGATCGTCACGAAATAGAATTAGTTATAAATGAAATAAAAAGATTACAACAAGAAGGTTACAAGAATTCTAATATTGGTGTTCTATATAGAACTAACGCTCAAAGTCGTCTTGTTGAAGAAATGTTCTTAAAAGCTGGTATGCCATATCGTGTAGTTGGTTCATACTACTTCTACAGTCGTAAAGAAATTAAAGACTTAATTGCATATTTAAAATTAATAATTAATAATAATGATGACATATCATTAAGAAGAGTTATAAATGTTCCTAAACGTGGTATAGGTGACATGACTATTGCTAAACTAGAACAACAAGCAAAAACTGAAAATAAATCAATCTTTGAAGTAATCGATAAAGGTAAAGAACTAGAATTTAAACATTTAATAGAAGAATTAACTAAAGAATCAGAAAACATATCATTAACTGATTTAATTGATTTAATACTAGATAAAACAGGTATTAAACATGAACTAGAGAGTGCTCAAACACTAGAAACAGATCTACGTTTAGACAACCTAGAAGAATTTAAATCTATTACTAAAACATTTGAAGATAGAACAGGAAGTGAATCACTAAGTGACTTCCTCGAAGAAATATCTTTAATTGCTGATATAACAGAACATCGTGAAGAAGAAGACCAAGTAACCTTAATGACTATCCATAGTGCTAAAGGTTTAGAGTTTGATGTAGTCTTCCTAATAGGTATGGAAGAAGGTATCTTCCCACACCAAAACTCCTTCCTTGAAGAAGGTGGCTTAGAAGAAGAAAGAAGACTATGCTATGTAGGTATAACAAGAGCTAGAGAAAAACTATATATCAGTAATGCTAAAAGAAGAATGTTATATGGTAAAGATACAATGAATCCACCTAGTAGATTCATTAAAGAAGTAGATCAAAACCTACTAGATATTGATAATGAAATGTTATTTAATGATGACAAACCTAAAACAGATAAAAAAACCCTTTACAAAAAGAACTCTGATGTTGATTTCAAACCAGGTGATGTAATAATGCACACAACTTATGGTAAAGGTGTTATAGTAGAAGTGAATGGTGACTTCATAACAGTTGCTTTCAACAAAAACTTTGGTATAAGAAGATTAATGAAAACACATACAAGCATTACAAAAGTTGAAAAATAGAAAGAAGGATAAAAAATGGAAAAAACTTTAGTAGTACTAGCTGCCGGAATGGGTTCAAGATTTGGGGGAATGAAACAAACATTCCCAGTTGGTCCAAATGGTGAATTCATAATGGATTACTCAATTTATTCTGCTGTAAAATATGGCTTCACAAAAATAGTATTTGTAATTCGTGAAGAATACTTAGACTTATTCAAAACAACAATTGGTGCTCGTCTAGAAGGCAAAGTAAAAGTTGATTATGCATTCCAAAAACTAGAAGATATTCCTGAAGGTTTTGAAGTTCCAGAAGGAAGAACAAAACCATGGGGAACTGCTCATGCAATCTACGTTGCTAGAGATAAAATAGAAGGTAAATTTGGTGTTATAACATCAGATGACTTCTATGGAGATAACGCTTTCAAAGTATTAGCTGAACACTTAGATAATAGTGATAACTACATTATCGTTGGTTATCCAGTTGCTAAAACACTATCTGAAAATGGTGCTGTAAAAAGAGGAGTTATCTTAACAAATGAAAATGGTTCAGTTAAAAGTATTATTGAATCATCTTGTATCTTAGCTGGCGATCATGTTGAATGTACTCCATTAAATGAATCAATTCCTAAATTTGATGTTCCACTAGATACTCCAGTATCAATGTTAATAAATGGTTTTACACAAGAAATCTTAACTACAATAGGAAATGATATGTTAAATGAATTTACTAATAACAAAGAAAACTTATTATCATATGAAATGTTACTAACAGATACTATGGATGAAGAAATCAAATCAGGTAAAACAATTGATGTTGATTCAACTACCGCAACATGGATCGGTATGACATATAAAGAAGATGCAGTAAACGTTCAAAACCACATTCAAAATGAAATAAATGCTGGTGTTTACCCACAAGACTTATGGAAATAAAAATAATAGCTTAGCTATTATTTTTTTATTATAAACACTTTAATTTGGTATAATAAAGATGGGTGAAAACTATGACACAAGAAAGATATAACGAGCTGGTTGATTTATTAATAAAAGCTAATTACGAATATCACACACTAGATAATGCAACAACATTAACTGACCAAGAGTATGATAATTATCTAAGAGAAATATATGAATTTGAAGAGCAAAATCCTTCATTAAAAAGAAAAGATTCACCAACTACTTTTGTTGGAGGTGAACTAAATAATGATCTAGGTAAAGTAATTCATAAAATACCTATGATGAGTTTACAAGATGTCTTTAATGAAGATGAAATAATCTCTTTTGATAAACATGTAAGAGAAAAAATAAACGATCCTAAATATGTTTGTGAATTAAAGATAGATGGTTTATCAGTATCACTTCGTTACGAAAAAGGTCTTCTTGTATCTGCTGCTACAAGAGGAAATGGTACTGAAGGCGAAAACATAACTGCTAACGTTCGTACAATGAAAGAAGTACCACAAAAGCTTAATCAAGAAATTGATATCGAAGTACGTGGCGAAATATACATGTCTAAAGCAACTTTAAATAGACTTAATGAGGAAAGAAAACTAACAGGTGAACCATTACTTAAAAACTGTCGTAATGCTGCTGCAGGTTCAATTAAACAACTAGATTCAAGAGTAGCTGCTAAAAGAAACCTAGAAGTATGGATTTACCATTTACCAAATCCAGAAGATTATGGTATTAAAACTCATCATGAAGCCATTGAGTTCATGAAGAATTTAGGTTTCAGAACTAATCCTAATAATCGTGTAGTTGATGGTATAAATGGAATCATGGATTACATTCATGAAAAGAATGAACAAAGAAGTTCATTAGAATATGATATCGACGGTGTTGTAATAAAACTAGATGACTTAAAAGGTCATGAAATACTAGGTAACACAATCAGATATCCTAAATGGGCTGTTGCCTATAAATTCCCTGCAGAGATTGTTGAAACAAAACTAAATGACATCATCTTCACTGTTGGTAGAACAGGAATCGTAACTCCTAATGCTGTTCTAGAGCCAGTAATGGTAATGGGCTCACTAATATCACGTGCAACTCTTCATAACGAAGATTATTGTGTTCAAAAAGATATTAGAGTAGGAGATACAGTTAAAATATATAAAGCTGGTGATGTAATTCCTCGTGTTGAAGAAGTAGTTTACCAATCTAGAACAGAAAATGAATTACCATTTAAAATGACTGATGAATGTCCAATGTGTCATTCTAAACTAGTAAAAAAAGATGCCTTCTATTATTGCGTGAATGAAGAATGTCCAAGAATGAATATCGAAAAAATAATTCACTTTGCATCAAGAGAAGCAATGTATATTGAAGGCTTAGGTGACAAGATTGTTGAAGACCTATATAACTTAGGTTATATCAAAGAATTTACTGATATCTATAACTTCAATACTTATAAAGAAGAGATTAAATTACTTGAAGGATATGGAGAAAAATCAGTTGAAAATCTTCACCAAAGTATCGAAAGATCTAAAGATTTATCACTAGAAAAATTATTATTTGCGATAGGTATTCCAGGTATAGGTGCTAAAACAGCTAAAATACTTGCTAAAAAATATAACAATATAGATAACTTAATGAAAGTAACTAAAGAAGAACTACAAGACATCCCTGATATTGGTGAAATATTAGCGACTAATATTGTTGAATTCTTCCAAGATGAAAAGAATATCAATACTATAAACAAACTAAAAGAAATAGGTATTAATATGGAATACAAGGGAGAAAAGACTCTTAACAACGAATTAATATCTGGTAAAAAGTTTGTTATAACTGGAACAATCAGCTTTATGACTAGAGACGAAATAAAAAGCTTACTAGAAAAATATGACGGTGTAACAGTTGATTCAGTATCAAAGAAAACTGATGTTGTAATAGTTGGTGATGCTCCAGGATCTAAGTATGAAAAAGCTCAAAAACTAAATATCGAAATATGGAATGAACAAAAACTAAAAGAAGTTATAGATAGCCTATAACTTCTTTTCTCTTTATTGCTTTAAGCACCGTAATGTAGTATAATTTAAATACCTAAAAGAGGTGGAAAAAGAATGAAAAAGTTTTATAAAGAACATCGTATATTTACAATCCTAATGGCTATCCTACTAGTATGTGTAATAGTAATAGCTACAGTATTATTTGAAATGTTCTATGTTGGTAATGGTAATAACAAATATGGTAATCGTTTATCTGACATTAAAGGAAACGAAATTGAAAATGAAAGATTAAGCGAATACACAAAAAAATTAGAAGAAGATGCTAGCGTACTTGATGCTGAAGTAGAACGCACAGGTAAAATCATTTATATTGATATCAAACTAAATGCTGACGTTCCTTTAGATGCTGCTAAAAATGTAGCTGCAACATCATTAGATTTCTTCACTGATGAAGAAAAATCAGTATATGACTTACACTTCACTTTAAAAGAAGATAAATCTGAAACAAGTGCAGGTTTCATAATCGCTGGTGCAAAGAATGCTCCTAGCGCTAACTTATCATGGAATAACAATCGACCAGTAACTACAGCAACAGAGGAAGCAACAGAATAGCAGGTGCCTTATGAAAAAATATAGACTAAACAAGAAAGTCTTTATACCATTAATAGTATTAGCTGTTTTTATTATTATTGGTGTAATAGTATTTAATGTTATTATCCACGACGAAAATCGTCTTACAGTAGAAGAACGAGGATGGATAACTGAAAACGTTAACAAAGTACAAAGTATTAATGTTATCAATAACATTGATGTCTTTGGTGCTTATGGTTCAGGTGTATTCTATGACTTTATCGATAGTTTAGAAAAAGAATACAATCTAGAAATTAATCCTATAACATATAACAATGGCGAAGATGTTGGTTCAAGATCATTTAAAGTTGTTTATGACATAAATGATTCAGATGTAGTGTTCTACACAGAACATTATGTAGTTGTATCAAAAGAAAAGAATGCTATAACTAACGTTGATAACTTAAAAGAAAAAAGAATTGGTATCTTATCATCAGATGAACCAATTATAACTAAACAATTAAAAGATGTTACTGGTACAGTAATCAAAACCTATGAAACTTCTGCATCATTATTCCAAGAATTAAGTGCCGGAACAGATATTGATTTTGTTATTGTTCCATTAGAAGAAAACTTAACTTCCATTCTTACATCTAGTTACTACATCGATTATCATATAAGTGATATTAATAAGTATTTCGTATTTGAAATGGAAGAAGATGACTTATTCAGTCAAATACTTAAAAAGTATTATGAAACATGGAAAGAAAAAGAATTCAACGAAGTATTTAATCGTAATGAATTAAAAACTTTCGTTAAAGCTTTAAATATAAGTGATAGAGATATTGATGAAATCCAAGCTTATAGTTATACATATGGTTTCATAAATAACTCTCCATATGAAATCTTAACAAGTGGATCATATGGTGGAATTATATCTGAATATATTTCTCGTTTCAGTTCATTTAGTGATGTAGAATTTAAATTCACAAAGTATAAATCATTCACTAAATTCACTGAATCAATTGCAGGTAATAAAATAGATTTATTCTATAACTACTATAATCTAGATACTAACTACAAAAAAGTAGATTCATTAGCATACATATCATTCTCAATTGTAGCTAAAGAAGACAATCCATTAGTAATAACTACTGTTTCATCTTTAGCTAACAAAACAGTATATGTTTTAAAGAATAGTATCTTAGAAAAATATCTAACATCAATTGGTGGTGTAGATATTAAAACATATGAAAACACTAAAGATCTTAAAAAGATAGCTCGTAAAGATAGTATTATCTTATTAGATAAAGAATCATTTAATTATTACAAAGAAAACATCTTATCTAATTACAATGTAAGATATACAAATACACTATCTGATACATATAACTTCTATGTAAAAGATGATGATACATTATACTTATTATTTAATAAATATATCATGACTCTTGATCCAGAAGAAATAAGAGTAGAAGGTTTATATAACCATAAGAGAACAATTAAGAGTGGTACTCTAATTGGTCAAATAGTTAGATACTCAGCTATCATTGCTGTTGTAGCACTAATAACAGCTATTATCGTATATCGTTCAACTAAGAAGATTCATATAGCTAAGAAAATCAAAAAAGAAGATAAGATAAAATATATCGATCAATTAACATCACTTAAAAATCGTAACTACTTAAATGAAAACATAAGTGCTTGGAATAAGAATACAATCTATCCTCAAGCAACTATGGTTATCGACCTAAATGAAGTTCAAACAATTAACGATACATTAGGTTACGAAAAAGGTGACGACCAAATTAAATCTGCTGCTAATATCTTAATCAAAACACAACTTGATAACACAGATATCATGAGAACAGATGGTAACGAATTCTTAATCTACTTAGTAGGTTACTCAGAAAAACAAATTGTAGCTTATATTAGAAAACTAAATAAAGAATTCAAAACATTACCATATGAACATGGTGCAGCAATTGGTTACTCAATGATCTTAAATGACATGAAAACAATTGAAGACTCTATTAACGAATCAATAGAAGCAATGCATACACAAAAAGAAGAGCAAGAAGAAGATTAATATGAAGAAGTGGTTTAAGAGATTCTGGGTTGCATTCTGGCGACCTGAAATGTTAATATTACCTGGTGAAATAGCCTTCTTCTTATTCTTATCACTTGTACCTACAATTACTTTAATAAGTTATGCTACAAGTTACTTAGGAATATCAGAAAATGTTATTCAAACAGTAATATCAAATGGTTTTGGTGTTAATCTATCTGAATTACTAACACCAATGGTGACACAAACATCAATCACACCATCATTCTTAATAACAATGTTCTTTGGTTACTTCATTGCAAGTAACGGTATGTCATCAATTATCGTTGCATCTAATACTATTTATGGTATTAAAGATAGCGGTTTCTTCAAAAGAAGATTCAAAGCTATCGTTATGGAATTATTTATCGTTATCTTATTCTTATTCATATTAGTAGTTCCTCTACTAGGTGATCAAGTAATAAATATGGTAAGTAATTTTGGATGGAACGAAGAAACAGTATCAACTGTAACACAAGTCTTCAAAGTATTAATGAGTCCAGTTTACTGGGTAATCATATATATCTTTATTAAATGGATATATACACTTGCTCCTGATAAAACAGTAGCAAGTAAAAGTGTAAGAGGTGGAGCAATATTTACAACTATTGGTTGGGTAGGTGCTACCACAATCTATGCTTACTATATAAATCATATAGCTAACTATTCAATGTTCTATGGTTCAATAGCAGGTATGGTTATCTTAATGTTATGGGTATACTTACTATCATACATATTCGTAATAGGTATGGCTATGAACTATCATGAATCATTAGAAAAAACTGGTATTATAGATGTTCAAAAACTAATTGAACAATCTGCTAATACAGAATCAAAAGTAGTAGCAAAAGAAAAGAAGAGTAAAGAAAAGTAAAACACTCTTCTTTTTTTAATACCTTTATTGATATAATAAAAAAGGTGATAAAAATGGAAGAAGTAATAAACTATCTAGTAGAAAAACTAGGTATTAAAGAAAAACAAATAAAAGAAGTATTACAAATGCTTAGTGAAGGTTCAACAATACCTTGCATAGCACGTTATCGTAAAGAAAGAACAGGTAATCTTAACGAAGATCAAATAAGAGAAATCGAAGAAGAATATCGTTATCAAGAAAACCTTCTAACAAGAAAAAATGACGTTATAAGATTAATAGATGAAAAAGGAATGCTAACTCCTGAACTTCAAGAAAACATCATGAAATGTACAAAACTAACTGAAGTAGAAGACTTATATCGTCCATACAAAGAAAAGAAAAAAACAAAAGCAAGTGAAGCTATAAAAAATGGTCTAGAACCACTAGCTAAAATGATTATGTCATTCCCTACTACTGGTTCATTAGAAGAAATGGCTAAAAAGTTTATAAATGAAAACATAAAAACAACTGATGCTGCTTTAGAAGGAGCAGGTTACATTATAGCTGAATGGATTAGTGATAATGCTAGTTACAGAAAGTCTATAAGAAGCTATATCTTCAATACATCAAATATATCTTCTAAACTAAAAAAGGACGCAGATGACCCTAAAAAGACTTATGAAATGTATTATAACTTTAGTGATAAAGTAAAATACATAAAACACTATCGTGTCCTTGCTCTAAATCGTGGTGAAAAAGAAAAAATACTAAATGTATCAATAGATATTGATGTTGATGAACAAGCGAAATACTTAGAACAAAAAATAATTAAGAATGACAAATCATTCGTTTGCGATTTAATAAGAGCAAGCATAAAAGATTCATTAAAAAGATTAATCTTACCTAGTATCGAAAGAGAAATAAGATCTGACTTAACTGAATCATCAGAAAAGATAGCTATTGAAACATTTGAAACAAATCTAGAAAACCTATTACTAACAAGACCAGTTAAAGGAACTAGAGTATTAGGTTTTGATCCTGCCTTTAGAACAGGTTGCAAATTAGCAGCACTAGATGAATCAGGTAACTTACTAGAAATAGCAGTTATATATCCAACAGAACCTCATAATGATTTTGAAGGATCCAAAAAGAAAGTTCTAGAACTAATTGATAAATATGATTTAAAACTAATATCAATTGGTAATGGTACAGCTAGTAGAGAATCAGAAAAATTTATTTCTGAAGTAATAAAAGAACGTAAAGATGTTAAATATATCATCACATCTGAAGCAGGTGCATCAGTTTATAGTGCATCTGAATTAGCTAAAAAAGAATTCCCTGACCTAACAGTTGAAAAAAGATCAGCTATCTCAATTGGTCGTCGTATTCAAGATCCACTATCAGAACTAGTTAAGATAGACCCCAAATCAATTGGTGTTGGTGAATACCAACATGACGTAGATCAAAAGAATTTATCTGAAGCATTAGATTTCACAACTTCAAAAGTTGTTAATGAAGTAGGTGTTAACATTAACACAGCTTCTAAATCAATCTTAAAATATGTTTCAGGTTTAACTAAAACAGTTATTGATAAAATATATGACTACAAAGAAAAACATTACATAAAGAGTAGAGAAGAAATAAAATCTATTAAAGGTGTAAGTGATAAAGTATATGAACAAGCAATAGGTTTCTTAAGAGTTAATAATGGAACTAACTTACTTGATAATACAGGTATCCACCCAGAGAGTTATAAAGCTACTAACGAATTACTAAAAAAACTAAACTTAGATTTAAATGATATTAACAAACCTGAATTTAAAGAAGCACTAAATAAAATAGATGTTAATAAATATACAGATGAACTAAATGTAGATATCTACACATTACAAGATATCATTAAAGAATTAACTCATCCTGGTTTAGATCCACGTGATTCATTACCAGCACCAGTATTAAAATCAGATGTATTAAAAATAGAAGATTTAAAAGAAGGAATGGAACTAGAAGGTACAGTAAGAAACGTTGCTTCCTTTGGAGCATTCATTGATATTGGTCTTCACGAAGATGGTTTAGTACATATATCTAAAATGAGTAACTCATTCGTTAGTAATCCTAATGACATCGTTCATGTTGGTGATATAGTAAAATGCTACGTAGATTCCATTGATTTAACTAAAGAAAAAGTTCAATTAAGTCTAATAAAGAAGTAATAATTATTATTACTTCTTTTATATTATGCTATAATAAAGCATGTGAGAGAGAAGATTATAATGAAACATAAAATAAGCCCAGCAATATATTATTTTATATTAATAATATATCTAGAAATAATATTAAAATATGTAATATGTCATCAAGTATTTAATATTGGTTTACTATTCTTAGTACTTAATACAATACCTATTGTCATCTTACTAACATTTCTAACAAAACTATTTAATAAAACAGTAAATAGTATAATAATGAGTACTTTCAGTTTATTAATAACAATCTATGCTGAAACTCAATTTATCTTTTTTACACTATTTAGTGTTCCATTATCATTTACATCTCTAAACTTAGCAAATCAAGCGGCTGACTTTATAGATATCATTCTAGATGCCATAAGAGATAACTTATTAATTTTTATCTTAATCTTATTACCATTATTACTATTCTTAATAATTGTAAGAAGAATAAATCTAGAACGTCATAATAGATTTAACAATATATCTCTAATAGTAATGTTTATTATTGCTTACTTATCAACATTCGGTTATATCTTACCTAACAGAGAATTAAAAACATTATATTTTAATCAAGATAACTATGGTGACATGATAAGTAATTTTGGTGTTTTAACATACACAAAAGTAGATATCAAAAGATACTTCTTTGGTTATAAAAATGTCTTAGTATTTGAACCATCAACACCTATTGAAGAACAACCTACAGATCCAGAAGAAAAACCAATCCAATATAACAAAATGGATTTAAACTTCTCTAATGATGGTGTTAATAACCAAGAACTTATTAACTTAAATAATTACTTTGCAGCTACTCAACCAACTAAAAAGAATGAATACACAGGTATGTTTAAAGGTAAAAACTTAATCTTCATCTTAGCAGAAGGCTTTAACGAAATAGCTGTTGATGAAGTACGTACACCAACACTATATAAAATGGTTCATCAAGGATTTGATTTTAAAAACTTCTACTCACCAGTTTTCTTTAGTACTACTGGTGGTGAATTCCAAGCAACAACTGGTTTAATTGCTACTCAAGAATCATTATCACTATATAAAGCAAAATTACCAACTATTAGCTTTGGTTTAGGTAATGCTTTTGCTAATGCTGGATATCGTGCTCAAAGTTTCCATGACTGGACATACACATACTACAAGAGAAATAAAACAATGGAAACATTAGGTTTCACAAATTATATTGGTTGTAATAATGGATTAGAAAATAGAATGAGTTGTGCATGGTTACCAAAAGATTCAGAAATGGCAACTGTAACAACACCAGATTACTTAGGTCAAGATGGTAACTTCGTAACATATTATGTTACTGTAAGTGGCCATTCACCATATGCAGCTGGTGATAACATAGCTCGTTTACATTATGATGCTGTAAAAGATGTACCAACAGATGATGCTACAAAATATTATTTAGCTTCACAAATCGAATTAGATAAAATGCTAGAAGAACTAGTTAATAAACTAACTGAATCAGGTGAACTAGAAAATACTGTAATAGCATTAGTTGGTGATCACTATCCATATACATTAAAACCATATGAAATAAACTCAGTATCTACATATGAAAGAGATGCAGTAGTTGAAATAAATCATTCGAATTTCATCTTATGGAATAGTGAAATGGAACCAATAGAAATAACTAAAGTAGGTAGTCAAATAGATGTATTACCAACATTACTAAACTTATTTGATATTGAATATGATTCAAGATTAATTGTTGGGCATGACATCTTATCAGACGAACCTGGATTAGCAATCTTCAGTAATCGTAGTTGGGTTTCTGATGAAGGAACATATTTCTATAACTCAAGAACTTTTGTTCCGAAAGAAGGAAGAACACTTGAAGATACAAATGCTTACATTAGTAGAATAAATAATCAAATAAATAATTACTTTAGTATTAGCAAAATGATTGTTAATAACAATTACTATAACTACATACTTAATAGATAAATAAACATGATATAATAATAAAGTAAGGAAGTGACATCTATGTGTGGAATAGCAGGTTATATAAGTGACACAAAACCAAACAAAAGAATATTAAAAGCAATGACAGATAGAATAGCTTATCGTGGACCAGATGGTGAAGGTTTCTATCTAGATGATAAATGTGCATTAGGTCATAGAAGATTATCAATTATCGATTTAGCAAATGGTAAACAACCAATGTATAACGATAAAAAGAACATCGTAATAGTTTTCAATGGTGAAATATATAACTACAAAGAATTAAGAGAAGAACTATCAGGAAAATATAAATTCCAAAATGATTCCGATACAGAAACAATTATATACGGTTATGAAGAATGGGGTCATAAAGTAGTAGATCACTTAAGAGGTATGTTTGCTTTTGCAATATGGGATCAAGACAAACAAGAATTATTCTGTGCAAGAGATAAATGGGGTATCAAACCATTCTATTATTATCAAAATAATAAAACATTTATGTTTGGTTCAGAAATAAAATCTTTTCTAGATCATCCAGATTTCGAAAAGAAATTTAATGATGAAATACTAGCATCTTATTTATGCTTCAACTCTGTTCCAACAGAAGAATCATTCTTTAAAGGTGTTTATAAATTATTACCAGGACACACTTTAACATTTAAAGATAATAAAATAAAAATAGAAAAATATTTTGAATTATCATTTGAAGAAACTGATCAACCAGAAGAAAAAATGATAAACGATATCAGAGAAGCAATGAAAGACTCTGTTAAACATCATGAAATTGCAGATGTAGAAGTTGGTTCATTCTTATCATCTGGTATTGATTCATCTTATTTAGTATCATTAGCAAGACCAGATAAAACATATACAGTAGGTTATGATAATCCTAAATATGATGAAATAAGTTATGCAAAAGACTTAACTAAAAAACTAGGTATAACAAATAAATCTAAAAAAATAACTAAAGAAGAATATCTAAAAGCATTTCCAGATATCATCTATCATATGGATGAGCCATTAGCAGATCCATCTGTTATAGCTTTATACTTTGTAGCTCAAATAGCTTCAAAAGATGTAAAAGTAGTAATGAGTGGAGAAGGTGCTGATGAATTCTTCGCAGGTTACCAAACATATCAAGAAGACTTAACTCAAGAATGGTACATGAAAATACCATATCCAATCAGACACCTAGCATCTAACATAGCTAGTGTATTACCTGATAAATGGGGATTAAACTTTGTTTATCGTCGTGGTAAAAAACTAAAAGACTACAACATTGGTTTAGGTCGTTTATTTAGAGATGAAGAAGCTATCAAATTAGTAAAACCTAAAAACCAAATTAAACCAATAAGTGTTGTAAAACCATATTATGAAAAATACGAAAAAGATAGTAATACAGCTCAAAGACAAGCTATCGATTTCTACTTCTGGTTAGTAAATGACTTCCTTCATGGTGTAGATAGAAACACAATGATGTTTGGTTTAGAAGCTAGAACTCCATTCCTTGATGACAAAGTATATGAAGTTGCTAGAAAACTTCCAGTTAGCGCTAAAGTTAACAAAGAAACAACAAAACCAATCCTTCGTGAAGCTGCTCGTGAAGTAATCCCTAACGAATCTTACAAAAAGAAAAAATTAGGTTTCCCAGTACCATTAAGAGAATGGGTTAGAGATGAAGATTTATATACTGAAATAAAGAATAAATTTAATTCTCCAGTAGCTGAAAAATTCTTCAACGTAAAAGCTATTAATAAAATCCTAGAAGATAATAATAATCGTAAAAAAGATAATTACAAAAAGGTTTGGGTTATCTACACATTTATAATTTGGTATGAAAGATTCTTTATCGAAGAATTATAAAAAAAATAGACAATTAAATATTGCATTTTTCTAATATTATGTTATAATTTTAATTGTCTACTGATGCGGATGTAGTTTAATGGTAGAATAAGAGCCCTCCAAGCTCCTGATGTCGGTTCGATTCCGTCTATCCGCTCCATTTGATTTTAACTAGTCGAAAGACTAGTTTTTATTTTGTCTATCCACCCATAACTTGCTTGTTTTACAAGCTATGTTATAATATTTCACAACTTAGGGGAGATATTCATGGATCAAATAATAGTTGATTACCAACAATCAGATGAATTTACTAAAGAAAGAAAAAGAATACTAGATTCATTAGATGACTATGACGCTAGACAAAACTATCCTATCTTTAGATATCAAACAAACGAAACAAGAGTATTGTTTATCTCTGATACACATGTTGGTTCTTATACAGAAAACTTAAACAAACTCAAACTTGCATATGAATATGCTTGCCGTAAAAACATACGTTTAATAATTCATGGAGGAGACTTACTACAAGGTAATGGTTTTAAAGAAAAATCTTATGGTGCTGATAATGTTCATACATTTTCTCAATTTCATAAAGCATCTGAAGAAAGAGCTTACTTTTTAGAAAACTATCCTTCATATCCAGATATATACACAGCAGTAACAATTGGTGATCATGATATATGGTCAATATTACCAATTGAAGAACCAGAAAAAAGAGTAAGTGAAATTATTGAAGAAATAGAGAAAAAACCAAACATAATAGTAACAGGTATAAGTAAAACATTAATTAACTTAGAAGATTTAGAAATAAGTATTAACCATATTAATAATCTATTTAAGAATCAATACATAGATTATCCAACTATATATAGAATCAATGAATCATTAGAAACAGATATAAACTTCTTTGGTCATCGTCATTACTATGATAAAGATGGTGATAATAATATCTTTATACCATCCTTAAGTGATGATACAAAAAGTTGTTATCCTTCAGGTTTCTTAGATGTAACCTATGATGGTACAGATGTCTTAATAAGACTAATATCAATTGGTAATGATTATAGTAGAAAAGAAGAAGATAAAGCTAAAATAAGAGTAAGAACAAAATAATACTAGGTGTAAACCTAGTTTTTGTTTTTAACTAACATGACAAAACATAATGCTATAATTAAAATAGGGGATGTGTAATATGCCAGAAGAACAAAGTAAAGCTCTAGAATCTCTAAAAGAATTCCTTGAAGCAGATATGAAAGCCAAAGCTGCTCAGGATAGAATATTTCCTAACGGAATGGATTTATACAATGATGAATCTATCTTTAAATATATTGAAAGAGTAATAAGAGCATTAGATGATATAGAAGATAATTTTTTAAAAATGATAAGAGCAGAAAAAATAAATCCTGAAATAGGATTAGCTTTTTCAACAAAGATTCAAAATATAAAAAATGTAGTTAATAATTTTTTCTATTCTTATGCTAAACAAAGTGGTTCTAAAATAATAGATTATATAAATAAAGAAATAAGTGGAATGCGCCCAGAATTTATTCAATCAGTAAACCAAGGTTTCAAAGGATACTATTTATTCTATGGTGCAAATGTAATGGAACCAATAACTATAAATGAGTGTATTCACTATATTCATAGTCTTGTAGTAAATAATGATAATTTATATAAAAGAATACCAACTGTTCAATCATTCAAACCAGATAAATATTGTGTATATAATTATCGAGGTGTTCAAACACCTCTTGGTGATAAACTGTTTGAACAATTACAAAGAGAATATATAGATTCAGATATATTAGATATAATCAATCTTGAAAACACAATTCTAATAATGGGTCGAAATCTAGGACATGCTGCTGTAATAGAAATAGATACAACTGATCCTAATAGAATATTTGTAAAATACTCAATACCTAAAAACACTAATCCAGAAAAGATGAGTAAAGTAAAAGGTTTAAAAGTTCAAAACGAATTATTTGGTAAAGGTGACTTCGGAACTACAACAGATAGATTTGTAGAAGACATAGTTGGCTTAATGAAAAGTATTCCAACAGATTCTGATATAAAAATATCACATTATCTTCAAGAAGAGGAAGACTATCCAAAAAGATAAAAAAGGATAAAATCCTTTTTTATTTTTTGTTATAATAAAAATAACATAAGGAGTATATATGAAAAATAAAGGTAGAATAATTACATTAGTATTTGTATTAATAATCATAATATTATCAATAATAGTATTCATAAATACTAATAATAAAAGTGATAATAAAAAAGAAGAAACAAAAGTAGAAGAAAAAGAGAATAATAAACAAGAGGAAAAAGAAACGGAAGAGAATGAGGAACCAGAAGTAACTCCTCAACCAGAAGCTCCAATAGTAGAAAAAAATAATTATGTTTCTTATAATGGTTTCTTAAAATTAAATGGTACATCTTTAGTAAATGAAAAAGGGGAACCAATCATCTTAAAAGGAATGAGTTCTCATGGTATTCAATGGTTTGGCGATTTAGTTACTAAAGAAAACCTAACTATCTTAAAAAATGAATGGCATACTAATGTCTTTAGAATAGCTATGTATACTAATGAAAATGGTTACATCTCTAATCCTAATATAAAGAATAAAGTATATAGTATCATTGATGAACTAATATCAATGGATATGTATGTTATAGTTGACTGGCACATACTAAGTGATGGAAATCCATTACAATATAAAGAACAAGCTAAATCATTCTTCAACGAAGTAACTAGTAAATATAGCAATGTTCCTAATATTATATATGAAATATGTAATGAACCTAATAACACATCAATGGATAACGTATATAACTATGCTAATGAAGTAATACCTATCATTCAAAAGAATTCACCAAAATCAATTATTATTGTTGGTACAACTACATGGTCACAAGATGTTGATCAAGTAAATAAACTTAACTATGATAACGTTTTATATGCATTACATTTCTACTCTGGAACACATAAAGATTTCTTAAGACAAAAAGCTACTACAGCATTAAATAAAGGAACACCAATTTTTGTAACAGAGTTTGGTGTAAGTGATGCTTCTGGAAATGGTGGTATCTTCCTAGACGAAGCTAATAAATGGATATCATATTTAAAAGAAAAACAAATAAGTATTGTAGCTTGGTCACTATCTAATAAAAATGAATCAAGTGCTGTCTTAAGACCAGGTACAACAGTATTAAAAGATGAAAACTTATCTGAGGCAGGTAAGTACCTAAAAAATATCTTTATAACATATTAAAAAAGAGACTTAATAGTCTCTTTTTTTATACTCTAGCATTCATTAAATTGCTAGAAGAGTATCTTCTTAAACCTCTATAAAAAATTGCGAAAGCAGTTAAGATAAATAGTATAGTAGCACCAATATTAATTAATAATAAAGTAGGGTTAAAACTGATAATAGCTCTAGCTGGTATAAAGTTAGTAATACCTACTGGTATGATAGTATATAACATCATACGAGCAACTCCTTTAAATATACCATCAGGATATGTTGCAAAGTTAGTTACTAATGAATTACCAACATCAGCTATTTGATCAGAATTAGTTAACCAGAAACTTAAACTACCAAGTATTACTGCTACTGCTACAATCATCAAACCACCAGTTATTGTGAATAAAGTGAAAAGAATAAATGTATGTATTTTAAATCCGTACATAAAGTACATAATATAACCAAATATAATATCACCTAACGCACTTGGTTCACATTCAGAAATAATAGCAGATAAGAGAACACTCTTTGGTTGAACTATATAATTATCTAAAGCACCACTAACAATAGTCTGACTTAAATTAAATGACTTTCTAAAGAAGAAACGTGAAACACCATATGTCGATGCAGCTAAACCCCAAAGAAGTAATACTTCTTTAAAAGAGTAACCACCAAAGTTATCTTTAAGACTAAATAATACAATCCATTGAACAATCATACATGAATTATTAATAATCATAAAGAATATACTTGAAAACAAAGATGCTTTATTAAGTGCTTCTCTCATAAAACCATATTTAACACTTAATAGAGATACTTTTAATTGTTTTTTAACCTCCGTTAACATTTATCTTTCTCACTCCCTTTCTATAAATAAACTCACAAATTCCATAAGAAATTGCTAAGTAAATTAATTGAGCTAATAAGATTTCCCAAGCAGTGCTCCAAGAGAAGTCAACAAATAGTTTTGCTGGACCATAACTAGAAACAAATACTGGACTGAAAGATAAAATCTTTTGTAATACTCCAGGGAAGAATTCTATAGGGAAGATAGTACCAAGTATTAAAATAAACTTACTATATAACCACCAGAATGATCTTGAATTCTCAAAGAAGAATGCAAGTAAACCAATACTAGAAGCAAATAAAGTACTTATTACTGTAGCTAATATCATTGTTAAAATAATAACTAAAACATTAACTAGAGTTAAACTTGGGAATCCTCCTAAAAAGACTAAACCAGTAATCATAAATAGAATAGATAAAACAATACTCTTAATAAAGATATCACCTAAATGTGTAGCTAAAACATAACCAACATAACTATATGGTTTATTAATGTTATAAGCGACATTACCAGTAATAACATCTTCACTTATTTTACCTACTAATTTTCTACCACCAAGACTCATCCATAATAACTCAGTAATAATAACATACCAAGTCATTTGAAACATATTGTATCCATTTATTAATTCACTTGGATCACTATATAAGTACTTCCATAAATTAAATAAAATGAATAACATAACAAAGTTACCTATAAATCCAATTAATACATTGCCAACGTATTGTAGATTACTAATAATTTGTGTTTTAAAAATAAACAAATATTTTCTCATTATTTCTTACTCTTATAAATATTAGCAATGATATCTTCTAATGGAACATTAGAAATATTTATATCTATAATATTATCTGGATTAAGTAACTTTAAAGCATCAGAAATGCTTCTCTTAGTAATATCAACTTCTATTTTTAAATTATAACCTTTATCTTTTAAAATAGTAATTCCGTCCTCGTCATCAAGATTAATCTTTTCCTTCATCTTAGCATCAACAATCTTCTTATTTAAATAATGATATTTTAAATTCTCCATAGAATCATCTAATACTATTTGACCATCATTAACAATGATTACACGTTTACATAACTTTTCAATATCACCAACATCGTGGCTTGTTAAGAAAATAGTTGTTTTGTACTCCTTATTCATTCGTTTAATTAAAGTACGGATATTTTCCTTAACAACTGGATCCAAACCGATAGTAGGTTCATCTAAGAATAATATCTTAGGTTCATGTATCAATGAAGCTACTATTTCACATCTAATTCTTTGACCTAGAGATAAATTACGAACTGGAGTATTAATGAATTCATCTAATTCAAATAACATACTTAATTCTTTAATCTTCTTCTCAACTACAGGTTCTGGAATATCAAATATAGCTCCAAAGAACTTAAAATTATCATATGGTGATAAGTGTGTCCAAAGTTGTTCTTTTTGACCAAACATTGTACCAATCTCATATGCTAATTTTTTACGATCCTTTGCTGGATCTAAACCCATAACTTTAATCTTACCTTTATCAGGGTATAAAATACTAGTAAGCATCTTAATAGTTGTTGATTTACCAGCACCATTAGGTCCGATAAAAGCAACCATCTCACCTTTTTCGACACTAAAATCAATACTCTTAACGGCTTTAACTAATTTATATTTTGGCTTAAAAATAGCTTTTAATGAACCCTTCAAACCTTTATCCTTAATCTTAACTTTAAAAGTTTTAGAAAGATTCTTAACTTCTATAACACTCATATAAATCCTCCTTTTACTTTAATAATCTTATCATATTTTGATTAAAAAAAGATATTAACTTATTCGTCAATATCTTCATTACTATAAACAAGCTTCTTACACTCGTCTCTATCTACCATGTTAATAATATCATTAACGATAGAATAAACTATTTCGTTCATCGATAAATCCTTAACATAAGATTTTTCCTTGGCTACTCTAATATCATTTGATATCGAAATAAAACCACCTTCATAATACTCAGTTAAGTGCCAATAATGGTTATTATTCTTACAATCGAAATTGAACTCCTCATTTCCGTCAACAAACCCTTTTCTTTCATGGAATAGTTCCTCAATTACAGATGCAAGATATAAACTACCAATATCCTTACGATCGAATCCTAGTTCTTCTAGTAGATCTAATGCTATTGACTCAATATTAATTTTTTTCTCATAATATTCTTTCATAGATTGTTTCTTTAATGCGACTAGATGTTCAAAGAAATGTTTTCTATATTCTAGAATCATTCTTTTTTCATCGCGATATAGCTTAAATTCTTTCATTTATAATTCCTCCTTTCCACTTATTCGGGGTTCAAAATATGAAAAAAAGCCACGAATAAATAATTCGTGACTCCAATTATATAATTAATTGTGTAGGCTCTTCACCCGAAATAGCTTGTAACTATGTTACTTATATTTCCTCACTTGATAGAAATATAAAACTAAAAAATATATTTGTCAAATAAAAATAAAAAATTTAATTGATAAAAAAATCTATTTTAACAATAATTTTGTAATTTTTATATTAACTGATATAATGAATACAGGTGTGATATTATGACAAATAATAAAGATTTATATAAAATGTATATATTTGCAGCCGTAATAATATTATATTTATTTATCAATTATTATACGCACAAAATAAATTATATAAAAACTGATTTACCATATGGTATAAATGATATCGAAGAAAAAACAAAACTATCAGATAATGTCGTTAGAGCTAAAATAGTTAAAATAAAAAACCAACATATTAACTCAGAAGAAATGCCAATGACAGAATATAAAATAGAAGTGTTAGAAAACTATAAAGGTACATATGACGAAAACTATGTTTACCAATATGGTGGTTATAATAAAAAGAATCATATAAGTATTTATAGTAAAGATAAATTCCTAAAGAATGATACAGAATATATCTTATTTATTAAAGATAATAAAATCTTAGTAAGATCACAAATAGAATGTAATCAAGATTTAGGTTATGTCTTATTTGAAATAGAGAATACAAAAGAAGAAGATGTTTAATCTTCTTCTTTTATATTTATAGAAACATAATTTTCAAAATTAGTACTATTATAGAATTTATCAAATCTCTTTTTAGATGGACTAGAAATATCTAATATACGACCTTTGTTATAAACTAAAGGATTAACATATCTTTTCTTTGATTTAATTTTAACACTATACTTATTCTTAAGTTTATCTTTAGTTACATAATATGTTCTAATATTCATAAATTGTTTAAAACGATTACTTATTCTTTTATTACTATGATTAAGTATTAAATCTATCACATAATCTTCTGAATAAGTATATAAATCATTAATACTTAAATAACCGTTCTCATTCATTTCCTTACATGTATCAGCGATAAATTGCATAACACATCTATCTTTATCACAAATCCACCATGGCCATAATTTAGATAACTTCTCGATATAGAATTCACATACATCTAAATCCCTAAATACAATCTCATCTATACCGTCTTCATTCTTACTAACGAACATGTTATCATAACATTTCTTAATATCTTCTAATGTCCATAAATCTATTAAACTAAAACCACCAGAGAAATTATATTCTAATCTATCAGCAGATAGTTTAGGGTGATCATTATCGGCAATTGGATATAACTTATAGTCGTTTATTTCTTCTAACTTAATGCCATCTCTTTCAAGAAGACTCATAATCTTCTTTGAATTTTTAATAATATCAGTTGTTCTTTCTTCTGTACTTTCTTGTGTTTCATAATCACCATTCATAAAATCAATACAATGTTTAAATGTAGGTGTTGCTATATCATGAAATAAACCAGCAAGTGTAGCCTTCTTATCTTTAGTAAAATGCCATACTATTAAAGCAACACCAACTGAATGATCTAAATTTGAATAGTCTCTAACTAACTTATATAAACCAGAATACTGAACTCCAACATTCATACTAGTACCATCAATTCTTTGCATCTCATCTGTATCAATATACTCTTCTAAGAATTCTGGTATATCTGGTGATAGTATTCTAAAATACTCTCTTAGAAACTTACTTATCTTATTAAAATAGCCCATAACTTCTCCTATAAAATATGTTCTGTCTTTCCGCTCTTAACAATATCAATAAAACCATCATCGATTAGCATAAAACTAACATCATCATTAAATACTTTAACACAAGCTTTATTACTAATTAAATAACAATCGATATCTTTGCTTTCTTTATTAACATCTTCATCATTAAAACTATCTTTATTAGCATGTGGAAGAGTTAGTAGGTCAACCATTCCAAGTCCATCTAGTTTTACTAATTTAGCTTTTTCATCTTCTTCTCTTAAATAATCAGATAAACCATATCTTGAAAGACTTATTGCTCCAGCTGAAATACCAGCCATTATCTTACCGTTATTGAATGCTTCAATAAGAATATCATCAAACTTTTTTTCTTTCCATAAGTCTAACATTTCTTTTGTATTACCTGTACCAATATAAATAATATCAGCACTATTAACTAATTCTTTAGTTTTATTAATATCATCTAAATCTTCTTTATGAAGATATTTAGTTTCAGAACCTAACTCTTGAAAGATCTTCTTAACTTTATCATAGTTAGCTTTACCAAACTTATTACCATGATTAATAAATAGAGTAGTAGGATTCTTCTTATTAGTATTACTAATCATATCTTCATAAATAGTAGTAAGTTCATCGAATTTACCACCACCAATTAAATAACAAATCTTATTTTGAAAATAATTAAGAATTACACCTTCATTATTAAACTCAATATTTCTTTGTAATTCTTTTTCGGTATTTAATATAAATTTCATAATTCATAATCCCCCATAATAGATATATTTGCTGCTAAATATTTCATGCAACCACCTTTTTAATTATAACATTTATTCTATTTATAATGGGATTAAATTATGGTAATATATAGATATAATAAAAAGAGTAGTGTGATTAAAATGAAAAAAACAATTTTATTTATTTTATTACTATTATTACCAATAACTGTTTATGCTAAAGGTACTAGTATAAATAACATGGTATCTAATATCGAAATTGATGAAGATAATAATATCACCATCAATGAAGATTTAGATGTCAGCTTTAATAATCCAAATTCAAAACTAAATAAAAAAATAGATATCAAAGAGTACGATATCAAAAAAGTAAATATAAGTAGTGATTACAAAATAAAAGATAATCAAATAGTTTTATATAACAAAGATAACTTAAATTATAAAATATCACTAAACTACTTCTTAGAAAGAAAACATAAATTTAATAAAAAAACAAACATAACTCTAGCTAATAACTATAGTGTACCAATCACTAAATCAACTTATTTTATAACTCTTCCAAAAGATACAGAAACACCAGAAATAGAAATGTATCTAAATGATAAAAGAATCGATCTCGATTACAAAATAGAAGATAATAAAATAACAATAACATATAACGAAGAACTAGCTCCTGATGACATTCTTGAAATAAGAATTAATAATGAAATAGTAGGAGCTAATTACTTAAAACTAACAGTTATCTTATCACTAGTATTTGTAATCATAAGTTACATCTTATGGTTTGCTTTTGGTAAAGATAAAGTAATAAAAATAAAATATAATAATGATATACCTGACTTAAATCCAATTGATATGGGTTTACTATATCATGGTACTGTAACTAAAAAAGATGTTTATAACTTAATCCTTTATCTAGCTAATAAAGGTTATCTAAAAATAGAAGAACATAATCGTTCATTTACGATAACTAAAGGTAAAGAATATGATGGTAAAAACTACTATGAATCATTATTCATCAAACATCTATTTAGAAAAAACATTGTTCTAACAATGGATGAATATGTTAAAGTTTTAACTACTAACAAAAGAGTAGGTAAAGATGAATATATCGATAAAATAAATGAAGATGATTTAAAAATAAGAATAAAATCTTATTTAATAAAGATTGAAGAAATGATAAAAACAGATAAAAAGAAATACTTTGAATCATACTCATTTGGTTATCGTATCTACTTTATCTTCATGGTATCAATTATCTTAATCTTACTAACATCTTATCCAATAGTAACAACAGATAAGTTCTACTTATTCCCAATTCCAGTAATAATTAGTGTTATGACATTTGCTTTCCTATATAAATTTGTTGATAAGATAGATACTAAAGGAATGAATCTAACATTCGTTATTCAAGCAATTATCATCTTTAGTTTCTGCTGGATCTTATTCCTAAACTACTTCAAATTACTAATACCACTTTATATTATTAGTTATGTCGTTTCATGCATCTCTGTCTTATTAATCTTATTACTATATAAATTCATGCCAAAAAGAACTACATATGGTACTAAGATAATGGGTCGAACAGAAGGATATAAAATGTTTGTAAGAAATGCTGATTTCGATGAAATAAGAGCAGCTTATCAAAATAATAATAATTACTACTATGATTCAATCCCATACTTACTATTAATGAATATTGAAGATAACTTATTTAATAAATATAAATTAATAAATATTAAAGAACCTAAATGGTATATCATCGAAGGTGATTTTACTCTTATCAAATTCATGAATAGTATAAGAAGATTAGAAGTCAAAATAACTGAAGAAGAATAGTGTCAAACATTATTCTTTTTTTATTTAAAATCTAGACAAATTTGACAAAATAAGTCTATAATATTATAGAGGGTAAGAAGATAAGGAGGTAATATAATGAACATAGTTATTCCTAAACCTGTTAACGAAGTTCTAAATCTTTTATATGAAAAAGACTATGACGGTTATATTACCGGTGGTGCAATCCGTAACATGGTTATGGAAGAAAAGCCAAAGAACTATAATATTTCTACTAATGCCTCATTAGAAGAAGTAAAAAAATGTTTAAAAGGTTATAACACATTCCTTAAAGGTGAAAACAAATCTACTCTAGGTATTGTTAACACTAAATTCCCAATGGAAATCACAAAATATAAATCAAAAGCTAATACTCTTGAAAGTGACTTACAAGAAAGAGACTTCACAATGAATGCTTTAGCATATAGTGATGAAGATGGCTTAATAGATTATTTTGATGGTATCAAAGATATTAATAATAAAGTAATAAAAGTAATTGGTAATGCTGAAGAAAGATTCACTAAAGAACCAATCATCATGTTAAGAGCAATAAGATTATCAAGTGAATATGATATGGCTATTGATCAAGATACAAAAATGGCTATGTTTGAATGCGCTGAATTACTTAAAAAAGTTAAACCTGAAAGTTTAAAAGATGAATTTGATAAACTACTAGTATCTCATAATGGACACTATAGTAGTGCTTACTATATAAAGAAATACTTTGAAATAATGATTAACATCATTCCAGAGTTATCTTTAATGGAAGGATTTGAACAAGAAAATCCTCATGAATTATATGATGTCTTAAATCACACAATGTTAACAGTTAAATCAATCGAACCAACACTAGAATTAAGACTTGCAATGTTATTACATGATATTGCTAAACCATTAACATTCGAGAAAAACGAAAATGGTATAGGTACATTCAAAAATCGTGGTGTTCGTGGTGCAGAAATAGCACGTGAAATAATGCGCCGTATGCATTACTCAAATAAACAAGTTCAAAAAGTTGCTAAACTAATTGAATATCTAGAAGAAAAAGTTCCTGAAAAAGAACAAGACTTAAAGAGATTCATTAATAGTGTAGGACCAGAAAATGTAGAAGACTTATTCAAATGTAAGAGAGCTAACTTCGCTGGTCAAAATACTAAATATTCAGAAATCGGCAATCGTATTGATGAAGAATATGAAAGAGTTAAAAAAATGATGAGAAAATCATCATTCATAACAAAAAACGAATTAAAAATAGATGGTCATGACTTACTTGACTTAGGTGTTGAACAAGAAAACGTTGGTAACACATTACAAGACATGTATGTTAAAGTACTAGGAAACGAACTTAAAAATAAACGTGAAAAACTAATTGATTATGTAATCAATAAAGTAATCGTTCCTAATGATCAAAAAGAGTTAAATAAAAAAGTAGAAATTTAATTTTCTACTTTTTTTATTCTTCATTATAATCATCTGTGAAAGATCCATCTTTATGTTCAGTAACATGAATCTTATCGCCATTAATTCTTATTAAATATGTTTCACTTTTTAAATCTTCATCATCAGTACATTCCTTAAACCAAGCAGAAGAACAATCCTTCTCCTTAGAATAAGCATAAGTAGTATGCTTATAAACAAATACCTTAAATGAATCAATATTATATTTTTCAATAACATACTTTTTAGGTTCTTGACAAACAATATCTTGGAAGCCAAAATAACCAACAAATATTAATGCAACAACAGCAATAATTATTAATAATAATTTTCCAAAACGTTTAATATAATACCACATAATCAATTTTCCTATCTTTTATATGCTAATTATAGCATAAAAAGTTGAAAAAAGTGTTATAATCTAATTAAGGAGGATTTGTGGAATATGGTAAAGAAATTAATATCTGAACTATTAGGTACATTCTTACTTGTATTCTTTGGCTGTGGGGCTGCTGTTATATTCCCACAATTTGCACTATCAGTTGTTCAAGTTGACTACTTACTAGTTGCTTTAACATTTGGTCTTGTATTAATGGCTATCGTATACATGTTTGGAAAAGTATCTGGAGCTCATGTTAACCCAGCAGTATCAATTGCTATGTTAATTGATGGACGTATGGACGTTCTTACATTTGTTGGTTATGTTGTTGCTCAAATCATCGGAGGTATCGCCGGTGCTGCTGCACTATATGGTGTACTTGGTGAATTAACACAACTTGGGGCTAATGGTTTTGGTACAATTCAAATTTTAGATGCAACAGGAAGTGCACTAGTTAATACAATTGAAGTTAAATGGTTACTTGCTTTAATCATTGAAGCTATCTTAACATTTGTATTTGTTCTAGTAGTACTAAGTGTTACAAAGAAAGAGAATTCTAATAATGGTATTGTTATTGGTTTAACATTAGCATTAGTACATATCTTTGGCTTACCATTTACTGGTACTAGCGTAAACCCTGCTAGAAGTATTGGACCAGCTTTATTTACTGGTGAAACAGCACTATCTAACGTATGGGTATTCATCGTTGGACCATTAGTTGGTGGTATTCTTGCTGCTTTACTTTATAGATTCGTTCTTGAAGAAAAAGAAGCTAAGACTCCAGTTAAAGCTGTAGCTGAAGTTGCTGAAGTAGAAGTTGAAGAAAAACCAGTAGCTAAAAAAGTAGTTGCTAAAAAAGCTGCTGCTAAAAAAAGCACAAAAAAAAGTAAGTAATTAACTTACTTTTTTTTTGACTATTTTTACTTAATTTCGATATATTTTTTAGAGTTAGATTTTTCAACTTTTGGAATGATGACTTTTAAAGTACCATCTTTAAATTCAGCATCAATATTGCTTTCATCTATATCATTGAAAGTAAATGATCTAGAAACTTTACCATAAACTCTTTCACGTCTGATAAATCTCTTATCTTTGTCTTCTTCTTTATTGTCTATTTTCTTCTCTGCACTGATAGTTAATAAACCATCTTCACATTCGATTTTAATATCATTCTTATTGAAACCAGGAATGTCCATATCGATATTATAATTGCCGTCCTTTTCATAGACATCACATTTCATACTGTTAATTCTATTAGATGGAATCATCTTATCAAAATCATCATCAAATATATCGTCTAAATAAAAACCTCTTGGAATTATACTCATAAATCCATTTCCTTCTTTCTATAACTATGTTATAGCACTATTATTAGCACTTGTCAACACAGAGTGCTAATTTTTATAAAAATATACATTTATTAACATATTTGTTATAATACTTACGACTTAAAGGGATGAATATTATGTGGAAAATAGGTAATGTAGATATTAAAAACCAAATCGTTTTAGCGCCAATGGCTGGTATCTCTAATACTTCTTATCGTAAGATAATAAAAGAAATGGGAGCAGGGCTAATCTATGCTGAAATGGTTAGTGATAAAGCCATAACATATGGTAACAACAAAACGTTTGATTTATTAAAAATGACTGATATGGAAAGACCTATATCTCAACAAATCTTTGGTAGTGATAAAGAATCATTTGTTACTGCAGCTAAAATTGTTAATGAAAAAATGCATCCAGATATTATTGATATCAATATGGGCTGCCCCGTACCTAAAGTTGCTGTTAAAGCTCAAGCTGGTAGTGCATTATTAAAAAATCCAGATAAAGTTTATGAGATTGTAAAAGCAGTTGTTGAAGCAGTTGATATACCTGTAACTGTTAAAATGAGAAGTGGTTGGGATGAAAATCACATTAACTGTGTTGAGATAGCTAAAAAATGTGAAGAAGCAGGCGCTAAAGCCATTGCTATTCATGGTAGAACAAGAGCTCAAGGTTATAGCGGAAAAGCAGACTGGAACATCATTAAACAAGTTAAAGAAGCTGTATCTATTCCTGTAATTGGTAATGGCGATGTTGTTACCTGTTATGATGCTAAAAGAATGATAGAAGAAACTGGTTGTGATGCTGTCATGATTGGCCGTGGAGTGCTTGGTAATCCATGGTTAATTAGAGAATGTATCGAATACTTAGAAACAGGCAAAGAACCACAAATAGTACCATTCCAAGAAAAAATAGCTATGATTAAAAGACACTATAATTTACTAGTAGAAGATAAAGATGAAAAAAGAGCTCTTTTAGAAATCAGATCCCATATAACTTGGTACTTAAAAGGTTTACCAAAATGCAAAGAAATCAAGGATCAAATATGTCACGCTAAGACAAGTGAAGAAATATTTGGTATTCTAAATGAATATGAGCAATTTTTAAATGACAACCAATAATTTAACTATTGACTAAAGCCGCTCAAATGTTTATACTAAATATAGTAGGAGGTATACAGGATACGACACAATATTAAGTAACCATGTATATAGAACATAAACTTGAAATACAGTGAGAGTATAAAGAAATTTAGATTCCGTTTGTAGAATTGCATGACGTTGATTAGTATTAAAATTATAGAAGACCCGCAAAGTCGACTATGTTTCGCTACCGCAAATAGTGAAAAAATGGATTGTTACATGTAGAATTTGCAGTCTATTTGTATACTAGTAATTGTTTACTAGGCCCCCAATCCGAATTTCCAGCGAGAAGTGATAAGCTTCAAACTGATGGGAATTTATGAGTTATTGTAAGTTCCAGTCGTAAACTGTCAATTGTTTATAGGTTTAAATCTATCACCTATAGACAATTGCTGAAAGGGTTACCAAATACCGAGGTAATATTATTAATAGTTAGCATTTTCTATTGTCCCAATATGGGTGGTAATATTGCTTTCGAAAATGATAGCTGGCTTTCATACTAGTTCAGATTTTATTAAATATAATAAAATCGCAAGTATGTTATGCATTATTTGTTCATTTTATGGCAAATATTTATAACTACTTTACTTGAATTGAAACAGCTCTTTTATGAATAATATATAAGGGAGAATTTCTTGGGATTTTAAAGAAAGTATAAATATTTAAAATAACTTGGCCGCGTTTAAAAATTGGAGAGCCTTAAACTTGTCTTCGAAGGGAATCAAGCAATCCAAACACTGAGTGATATCTGACTGCTTAGCTGGCGGTTGGCAATGCACAATATGTTATATCGTGTGGATCCGTATAATTAAAAATTAGCGATGAATTGGAGAACTCTTATACAACAGTATAGTTAAGCGTGAATGTAATAGGATATTTGAACCAAGATGAATTAATGTCATCTAGTTTATGAAAACTATCAAAATAGTATGTTAATTCATTAGACTATATGGGAGTTAATTTAAAACGTACAAATGCATTAAAACTAAAATGGGATTAAACGGTTGTTATTGACAACCGAAAATCCCGAAAAGGGAATGATTAATATTCTCTTTTTAATAATAAAGGAAGCAATAGAAATATTGCTTCTTTTATTTTTCTCCAAACATTGAAATTTTAACTAAAATGTTATATATTAATAATAGAGGATTGTAGGAAATCCTAAAATACGCGAAACGAAGTTGCGGATAAGAATAAAAGGAGGAATTTATTTGAAAGCAATGGTAGGATCTAGTATCCAAAAAGACAGTTTCCAAGCCGGTGTAGAAACTGCTAATAATGCCTTAAAAGGTATTAAAAATCCAAAGATTGGTTTCTTATTTACTTCAGTTAAATACGACCAAAATGAAGTAATTAAAGGTATCAAATCTGTTAACAAAGATGTTAAGGTAATCGGTGTAACATCAAGTGGTGCAATTATGACACCAGAAGGAATCATTTCAAGCCCAGATGGTTTTGCTGGTATGATGGTTCTAGAAGACAATGAACTTCAAGTAGGTGTAGCTGCATCTGAAAGAGGTAATGACCCTCGTGAAACAGGTCGTAAACTAGCTAAAGAAGCAATGGCTCAAGCTGGTAAAAAATTTGCTCCAGTAGCTTATGCAATGTTTGCAAGTCCTGCTGAAGAAGAATACTACGTTAAAGGTATTGAAGATGTATTAGGTGAAATTCCTATGTTTGGTGGAAGCGCAGCAGATGATGCTGTAGTAGGCGAATGGAAAGTTTTCTGCGAAGACAAATCATTTGGAGATGGATGTGCAATCGCATTATTCTATACTACAAGAGATATTAAAACTGTATTCACAGGTGCATATAAAGAAACTGATAAAGTTGGTATCGTAACAAAAATGAACGGAGATCGTCAAATTGTTGAAATTGATGGTGTTCCTGCTCTTAAAAAATATGCTGAATGGAATGGCTTAAATGCTGATGAACTAATGGGTCAAAACTTATTAGCTGCATCTATTCCTTATGCATTAGGTGTAAAAACATTACAAGGTGATTTAACTGCTGTACGTCACCCAATGATTGGTAATCCAGATTACTCATTCAATGTTGGTGCTAAAGTAGCTGAAAAAACTGCAATTATTCAATTAAATAATGACGTAGATGGTTTAATTAATGGTGCTGTTGATACAATCAAAGCTGTAAAAGAAGGTTTTGATCCAGCTGCATTATTCTTAGTTCACTGTGGTGGAAGAAAACTTCACATTGGTAACAGAATTGATGAAGACTTTGTTGCTATTAAAAATACTTGTGGAGATATTCCATTCATTGTTGCTTTCACATTTGGTGAATATGGTCAAGCTAATCATTCAGGAGCTACTATTGGAGGCTTATCATTATCATTTACAGGATTCTCAAAGTAGGTGACAATCATGGCAAAGAATTTAATAGGAAATAAATGGTTAGACGCATCTGATGGTGCTGTAATAACAATTACTAATCCAGCAACAAGAGAAGTAATTGATACAGTTCCAGAAAGTACACAAAAAGATTGTGATGCTGCTGTAGCTGCAGCAAGAAAAGGTCAAAAATTATGGGTTAAAAAACCTATTTATGAACGTGCTGCAATACTAATGAAATTCGTATCATTAGTTGAAAAACATAAAGATGAATTAGCTAAATTATTATCAGATGAAACTGGTAAACCAATTACTGAAGCTTATGGCGAAATCGCTAACGTTTCAATTGGTATTCCAGCATTCTGTGAACAAGCTAAGCATATGTATGGTAATGTAATTCCTGCAGGTCAAGAAAAAGGAAATGAAAATACACTTCAATTTACTCAACAACAACCGTTAGGTGTAGTTGAAGCAATCATTCCTTTCAACTTCCCTTCAGATTTATTCTGTCAAAAAATTCCAGCTGCTCTATTAATGGGTAATGCTGTAATTATGAAACCATCACCACATAATCCATTAACACTAACTAAATATGCTGAATTATTAATTGAAGCAGGTGTTGATGAAGGTGCTATTAACGTAATTAATGGTACTGGTGGATTTGCTGCTCAAGCATTAGCTGCTAATCCTGGTGTTAACTTAGTATCACTTACTGGTGCTACTAAGAGTGGTATGGAAACAATGCGTACTTGTGCTCAAAACTTAACTCATACAATGTTAGAATTAGGCGGAAACGATGCCTTCATTCTAGATAGAGATGGCGACGTTGATCTAGCTGTTGAAGAAGTTGTTTGGGGTAGATTATATAATACTGGACAAGTATGTTGTGCTTCTAAACGTTTCTTAATTCATAACTCAGTTAAGAAAGAATTTATTGATAAATTAATTAAACGTGTATCTAAAATTAAAAGAGGAATGCCAAGTGATCCAACTGTAGAAATTGGTTGCTTAATATCTGAACAAGCTGCTAAAAATGTTGAAGAACAAGTTAATAAAACAGTAGCTGAAGGTGCAACAATCATCTATGGTGGTAAAAGAGATGGTGCATTCTATGATATAACAATCTTAGATAACGTAACTAAAAAGATGGAAGTTGCTAAAGATATGGAAATCTTTGGTCCAGTTATTCCAATAATTGGTTTTGATGACATCAATGAAGCTATTAAGATAGCTAACCAATCATCTTATGGTTTATGTGGATGTATCTTCTCAAAAGATGCTTCTAATGCAATGAAAATTGCTAACCAATTAGATTGTGGTGGAGCTATTATTAATGGTGCATCATTCTTCAGATCATTCGAAATGCCATTTGGTGGATGGAATCATAGTGGTATAGGTAATGAAGGTGTAATGACTACACTTAAAGAAATGTCTAGAACAAAAACAGTTATTCTAAAGAATATCTTAAAATAATAAAAAAGTAGGTAGACACCTACTTTTTTTATTATTAATTAATTGTTAATAAATATGATATAATCATATATAGAATAGGTGAGATAAAATGGGGACAATAATGAATATGTTCTTTAGTAATATATTTTTATTTATCTTTTTAGCTATAGGTCTATATATCTTTAAAGAGTATAGAGACTTAAAAGGTAAAACAGATGACATTAGAGAACTATTTACTAAAACACTTGATTCATACTTAATTCAAAAGATTAATGAAGCTAAAGCAATAGCTGACGAAATAATGTCTAAATATAGTAATGTAGAAGAAATAAAAGTAGAATTATCAAAACTACAAGTAGCTATGGACAAAGGTATGACAGGTGATGTTAACCAAAAAGTAAAAACTAGTAATGCAATGAATAAATTTAAACTATCTAAGAATCTAAAACTAGAATACTATCCAGGAGTTGAAAAACTTCAAACTATTGGTACATTTACAGAAGAAGATATGAATTCAACTACTAATGGTGTAGCTATTGCTAGAAGAGATTACAATGCTCTAGCTTTTCGTTATAATGAAAAAGCTGGTGGATTCCCAATGCAATATCTAGTTAAATACTTAGGGTTAAATCAATCATTTGTTATCTTTGATGCTCCAAAATCAGCAGCTTATGAAGAAAAATACGAAGTATTTGAAGAAAAAGAACCAGAGATTAATACTATTCAAACATTAAATAAAAAAGAAGTAGTAGAAGAGAATAATAACTTCACACTTCCAATTCCAATAGAAGAAAAACAAGAAATAACAATTGAACATACAGACAATGTTTTAAAACCAAGCATCCAAGTAAATCCATCTTACGAAACAGAACAACCAGCACCTGCTCCAGAAGGTGAAATAGAATCACAAAATCAAATTGTTGAAGAAGAACAAACACCTGAAACTACAGTAACAATTACACCATCTGAAGGTGAAAATAATACTGATGTTCAATAAGTGATATTTTTATAAAAAAATAATTAAAAAATGTTGACAATGTGCCTCAAAATGCTATAATTAAAGAGCAATGCCCGATTAGCTCAGTTGGTAGAGCGCACGGCTGTTAACCGTTAGGTCGTAGGTTCGAGCCCTACATCGGGCGCCATTGTGATAAATAAAGCAAGTTAATACTTGCTTTTTTATTTTGTTATTTATGTTATAATTAAGACGGTGATTACAATGATTGAAACATTAGAAGATACAAATCCAATTGAAACATTAAATCCAACAGGTAATACATTCAGTATTCTAGAACGTTATGGTAAAAACTTAACAGCTAACGAATATATTACTGATCCATCTATTGGACGTACAGAAGAAATAAAACAAGTTATCATGACTTTACTTACACCAGAAAAAAGTCCATTACTAGTTGGTAAGGCTGGTACAGGTAAAACTGCTATCGTTGAAGGTGTAGCTTATCGTATAACAAAAGGACTAGTTCCAGAAGCTTTAAAAGATCATGAAATATATAAGCTTAATGTAACCTCTTTATTGGGCAAAACAGAAGCAAATGGACAAATAGAGAACAGAGTAGACTTACTTGTAAAAGAACTCGCAAATCGTCCTAAAACTATCGTTTTTCTAGATGAAACACATGTCCTAGTTAATAAAGAAGGAGCAGAAGGCGGAATCGACTTCGCTAACATGTTTAAAGCTGGTTTAGACCGTGGTGAAATAAAAATGATTGGTGCTACTACAGATGAAGAATATGAACAATACTTCATGCGTGATAGAGCCTTCTTAAGACGTTTCCAAAAAATTGATGTAAAAGAAGTAGATCAAGAAACTTGTGTTAAAGTTCTTCTTGGTACATTACCAAAGATTGAAAAACAAACAGGTGTAAAACTTAACTACACTGATTTCGTAAAAGAAAGATTCATGAAATTCATTGTTGATATGACAGATGAATATAAAAGAGTATATGAAATATCATCTAGATATCCAGATATATGTTTAACAATTCTTTCTAACGCTTTTACATATGCTTTATTTGATAACGAACATGAATGCAAAACAAAACATATTTATAAAGCTATATGTAATGCTAGAAACGTATATGAAGATGCTAGAAAGAAAGCAATTGAAAAATTCAAAGTAGATTTCAAAGATCTAATTGCAGAAGAGAATGTTGATTTAACAGATACTAAATAGTATCTGTTTTTTATTGCACAAAAAAAGATTAATAAAAATTAATCCTCTTCGTCTATTTCTCCAAAATAAATAATAATCATATTTTTATATCTTTCAAGTAGATTACTATTAGCTCTTTTTCTCTTAGCTAAACTGTATATCTCACGATAAACATAAGCATTTTCTTCTTTGCTTCCACCAACGTCTTTCCAAATCTTGTCTCCACGTTTTAAGAAAGCTTGGTAATCTCCTAAAAGGTCGGCTAACTTAGCAGCCACAACAATATTGATAACATCAATATCATTACATTGTTTCATACGTTTAATAAAATCTTTTTTACGATCTAACCACTTAGCTATAGACATATCTTCTGATAAATCACTTACCATATCTGCAACTAAAGTTCCAAACATTTCTTCAATTTCTTCATATCCATATTCAGTATCCATAATAGTTCTATGAAGTAGTGCAGCAACAGTAACGTCTTCAATGTCATTAATATTTCTTATCATATTAGCTACAACAATTGGTTGATAAGATCTGTTAATATTATCATTTCTTCTTTTTTGGCCTTCATAACATTTCATTACAAAATGTAGTGCCTCTTCTAACTTTGTATACATCCTAATCACTCTACCTTTACCACAAGATTAATCAGTTTGTTCCATTATTTTTTCTAAATAAGTTCTGTCTTTAAATGTACCTTTTTTATTTGCTTTATTAATACGTTCTTTTTCGAATGCATCTTTATCAATGCCTTTAAAATCAAGGATGGCATCAATAACTTCGACGATATCGATCATATCAATATAGTTCTTATTTACTAAATAATCTTTAACTTCTTCCTCTAATTTTTTATTAAGTTCTTCCTCATACTCCTTATCATTAAGAGTTCTTGTAACTGGAAGTTGATTATCCCTAAGTATCATATCGGGTACTTTGTCTCTTACTAATCTTTTGTATACTTTCATTTAACCTCTCCGTTTCTAAAATAATTTATACTATTCTACAATATATTATATCACACATTTTTATTTCTTTTTTTATATTTCGAAACATTGTTTAATTCTTCGTAATATTTAATAACTTCTTTATCGTAATATTTAATCTCACCACTAGGTAATAAAAGCATTCTACTAATACCTAAATTATCAACAAACTCCAAATTATGAGATACAACTAACATTGTTCCTTCAAAGTCTTTAAAAGTATCAGCAATAATCTTTTGTGTTTCGGGATCCAAATGGTTAGTAGGTTCATCTAATATTAATGTATTAGCTCCAGAAAGGCTAATTTTAGCCAATGCTACACGACTTCTTTCTCCCGGAGATAAATAACTAATCTTCTTAAAAACATCATCACCATGGAATAAAAAATTACCTAAAAATGATCTTAATTGATTCTTACTTAAATTAAACTCTTTAAAACTATCTATAATAGTTAAATCCTTATTTAAACCTTCATGCTCTTGTGCATAATAAGCAATCTCACACTTATCATTAATAGATATCTTCCCATCAATAGGTGTTAACTCATTCATAATAAGTTTTAATAGAGTAGACTTACCAATACCATTCTCTCCAATAATTAAAAACTTTTCTCCACGCTCTAAATCAAATGTTAACTTATCATATAATAACTTATCTTCAGTATAACCAAATTTTAAATTCTCAACCTTAATTGGAATAATACCACTAGGGTGATTAACGTGTATCTTAATATTACTTGTTTTATCTTTCTTATCTAAAGTAACTTTAACTTCTTCTAACTTTTCTAATTTCTTTATTCTATCCTTAGCGATATTAGCTTTCTTTTCATTACCACCAATATACTTAGCAATAATTCTCTTTAACTTTTCTTCTTCTTTAACTTGTTTATTATAAAGTCTTTCCTTAGCTAACTCACGTTCTTTTCTAATCTTTAAATACTTTTCATAATTACCTGGATATAATTCCATAGAATGATTTAACTTATCTACATATAAAGTATTATCAGTAACATCATTTAAAAAATCTATATCATGTGAAATAACTAAAACCATACCATGATAATTTCTTAAATAATTAATAATATAATCTTTACTATCTTGATCCAAATGATTAGTAGGTTCATCTAATAATAAAATATCAGGTTTAGAGTAAAGTAGTCTTGCAAATGCTACTTTACTTTTTTGACCACCAGATAGATTATTAACTTTTAAATCTAATAACTCATCTGAAATACTCATACCAGCAATAATTCTAAGTAATTCACTTTCAGCATTGTATTGATCAAAATAATCTAACTTTTGTTGTACTTTATTAACTCTACTTAATAATTGATTTGTCTTCTTATCATCAGTACAAGTACTTAATTCTTCATAAATAGTACTTAGTTCTTGTTCTAAATCTCTAATAGGTCTTCCTGATAATAAAAAGTCAAACACACTAATATCTGTACTAGGTATTTCATCACCAATAACTTGCGGTAGAAAACCAATTCTTGTTCCAGGTTTTAAAATAATCTTACCTTCATCTGGTTCAATCTTACCAAGGATTAAATTAAAGAAAGTTGATTTACCAGCGCCATTAACACCAATAATACCCGTATGACTACTATCTTTAATTTGAATATTAACATCAGTAAATATATCTTGTAAGCCAAAAGCAAATGTTAAATTTTTAATATACATATATATCACAACCAGTAATATAATACCATACAAAAAAGGATTTAGTATTATTTACTAAATCCCATTTTTTCAAGATAATCATTTAAAGTTGCTTCTTCAACATAACCTGGAATACCACCAACTAATTTATTATTCTTAACAAATAATATTTCAGGTGTAGCACCAAAGTTATCTCTAGCAAAAGTTTCTAATGAAGACTTACCATCTAATGCATAACCAGTACCTGTTAATGAAGTAATGGCATTTAATGATTCTTGATCAAGAATTTGATCTTGTCCATTAGTTTCAGTCCAGTTTTGATTATAAATACTATATAAATCAATATAATAAGCAGTGAATCCGTAAGTTTCTTGAACTTTTTCTAGAACTGGAGCAAATGCTGCACAGTATCCACAGTTTTGTCTACCGATGAAAATCATAATAGTTTTACCTTTAGATTCTTTTTCGATATCAGTACCTTTAATAACTTTAAATTTCTCAGTACTATATGATTGTTCTTGAGTTTTAGAAGAACCATTACTACCAGAATTCTTAGAATCAGATTTTGTTCCACTAAATACACCGAATAGTAATACTACAGCAATTAATAATGTAATAATTGAAACTATTAATGTAGCAGTAACTCTCTTATCTAGTATTTCTACTTTTTCTTCTAAAGATAAATCATCAACGTAATCACTTGCGTCATTTATTTCTTCTTTATAAACTTTATTACTCATGTTCTTTCCTCCCTTAAAGTATATTTTAAACTTTTTACTCCTTTATTACAAGAAAAAAACCCATTTTTCACCTAATTTTCACCTAGAAAATAGCATCACTTATTAACTGATTTTTAACTATATAAATCATCATACAAATGAAAAAAGAATCTGTAACAGATTCTTTAATTTCATAAATAGGGCCTTTATTTAACATGTTTACGAAAAAATGGGCACAAATCTATGAATTAAGTTTTTCAATTGCTAAATAAAATACATCATAATATTTTGACAAAAGTAAATACACCATCTATTTAATTAATGTAATCTAACTGCAGTACCATATGCAAATATTTCAATTACTTGTTTTGAACCTCCGAAAGCACCTGAAGTAGTTGCAACTCTATATTCAAATTGACAATTAATTACAGCGTGTCCTCCTAAAGATGCAGCCTTTATTCTTAACGCATCTTTTACTTTGTCAAAAGCCTTGTTTGGATCAGCACCAGTAAAGAAACCTTGCTGACATGAATCTAATGCGAATACAGCATCAATTATTTCATAGTCTTCATGTATATCACCGGTAGTTATTAAAATATTACTATCCATTTTATACCTCCTTTATATTTACATTGTATCATTTTTTTCGTTCAATGATATAATAATATCGAAAGATGCCTTAAATAAGGAGTGAGAATATGGTA
>CADBLZ010000112.1 GCA_902795675.1 uncultured Erysipelotrichaceae bacterium | reverse complement strand
GAAGCTGGTATGCTTTATATAGCTAATCCACCTCTTTATGCTTTAGATTTTGGTAAATATAAAGAGTATGTAGCAACTGATGAAGAACTAGAAGAAAGAAAGAAAACTCTAAAAGGATCTTATAAAGTACAACGTTTCAAAGGTTTAGGTGAAATGAATTCAGATGAACTTTATGATACAACTATGAATCCAGAAAAACGTAGTTTAATTAAAGTATCTATTACAGATGCTGCTTTAGCTGAAAAGAGAGTTAGTGTCTTAATGGGTGATAAAGTTGAACCTCGTAAGGAATGGATTAATGAGAATGTTGACTTTACATTAGAAGATAATTTTAAAAGGTAGGTGAATCATAATGGCAAGAAAAAAACAAGAAGAGAAATCAATTATAGAAAAAATTTATGATTATACCTTAGAAGATATAATGGGTGATCGATTTGGAAGATATTCTAAATCAATTATTCAAGACCGTGCATTACCTGATGTTAGAGATGGTTTAAAACCAGTTCAAAGAAGAATTCTATGGACTATGTGGGAAGGTAAGAATACCTTTGATAAACCATATAGAAAATGTGCTAAAGCTGTTGGTGATGTAATGGGTAAATACCATCCACATGGTGACTCATCTATTTATGGTGCAATGATCTACATGAGTCAAGCATGGAAGATGAGAGAACCATTCATTGATATCCATGGTAACAATGGTTCTATTGATGGTGATGGTCCAGCTGCATATCGTTATACAGAAACAAGACTTACTAAGTTAGCTGAAATAATGCTTAAAGATATCAATAGAGATTCTGTTGATATGACTTTAAACTATTCTGATGAAGATTATGAACCAACTGTTTTACCAGCTAATTTTCCAAACTTATTAGTTAATGGTTCAACTGGTATTTCTGCTGGTTATGCAACAAATATTCCACCACATAATTTAAGTGAAGTTATTGATGCTACAGTACATAGAATTGATAATCCTAATTCAAGATTAGAAACAATTCTAGATATTGTTAAAGGTCCAGACTTCCCAACGGGTGGTGTTGTTGAAGGTAAAGAAGGTTTAATAGAAGCTTATAGAACTGGACGTGGCAAGGTAGTTGTTAAAGCTAAGACAGAAATTATTCAAGAAAAAGCTCGTCAATATATCGTATGTCATGATATTCCATATGAAGTTTTAAAGGAACCTTTAAGAAAGAAAATTGAAGATATTAAGATTGATAAAAAAGTAGATGGCATTGTTGATGTTAGAGATGAATCTGATAAAGAACATTTGGCTCGTATTGTTATTGAGTTAAAGAAAGATGCTAATGCTGAATTAATTTTAAATTATTTACTAAAAAATACTGATTTACAAGTTAACTATAACTTTAATATGGTTGCTATTGTTAATAAGAGACCTAAACAAGTTGGTATTTTAGATATTTTAGATGCTTTTATAGCACATCAAAGAGAAGTTATTACAAGACGTACTGATTTCGATCTAGAACAAGCTAAAGCAAGACTTCATATTGTTGAAGGCTTACTTAAAGCAATGAGTATTCTAGATGAAGTTATTAAAGTAATCAGAGCATCTAAAGACAAAGCTGATGCAATTAAAAACTTGGTAGATAAGTTTGGTTTTACAGAAAAACAAGCTGATGCTATCGTTACAATGAGACTTTATAGATTAACTAATACAGATGTAACAGCATTACTAGAAGAACAAGAAAACTTAAAGAAGATGATTGAATTCTTAAATTCTATTTTAAGTGATGAAAATATCTTAAAGAAACAAATGAAGAAAGAACTTCAAGAAATTAAGAAGAACTTTGGTAATGAACGTCGTACAGAAATTAAAGATGAAGTTACAGAAATTAAGATTGATCTTAATGCAATGATACCTAAAGAAAATGTTATTGTTACTGTAACAAATGAAGGTTATGTTAAGAAGTTATCATTAAAGAGTTATCAAAGTGCTGATGGTGAAACTGGTCTTAAACCAGGTGACTATATAACAGGTTTATATAGTACGACAACAACTGATACATTACTTCTATTTACTAATCAAGGTAGATACTTATATGTTCCTATCTATGAAGTATTTGATGCTAAGTGGAAAGATTTAGGTAAACATATTAGTAACTTAATACCATTATCAGAAAATGAAAAGATTATTGGTAATATGATCTTAGATAGTAAGAATACTATTATTACAATGATTACAAGAGATGGTATTAGTAAACGTACTCAATTAAATGATTTAGTTGTAAGTAGACACTCTAAACCAATTAATTTAATTAAATTAAAAGGTGGAGATGAATTAGTATCAGTAGTTAAAGATACTGGTCGTTTGTTAATGGTTAGTAAGAATGGTTACTATATAAATGTTAATAGTGAAGAAATACCAGTATTAGGTACTAAAGCTGCTGGTGTTAAGGGTATTAATGTTAAAGGTGATGAAGTAGTAGGTGTTATATCACTTGATAATGATACTGAATACTTAAATATTATTACTAGTCAAAAGACAGCTAAACGTATTAAAGTTGCTGATCTAGAAAAGATGAGTAGAGGTAAACGTGGTAGTACATTAATTAAGAAAGTTAAATCAACTAATTATGAAGTAGTTAAAGTAATACCAGTTAAACATAGTACAATGCTAGGTATTAAAATAGATTCTGATATTAAGAATATTAAAGCTACAGAAATACCTATAATGGATTTATCTTCTACTGGTTCAGTAATGTCTAAACGTAATTTAGAAGATGTCTTCGATGTTAAAGAACTAGAAGAATATAAAATCAATGAAGATGAAGTTGTTAATATAAAAGAAGTTCCTGATGATCCTGCTGATCAAGGAGAAGAAATGACAATTGATGACTTTATAGAAGATTTTAAAATATAAAAAGAGAGTTTTAAACTCTCTTTTTTATTTTATATTACGAGGATTATGATATCTAATAAAGTATTCATAATATTCTTCAAATGTTATTTTAGTGTCATGGATATATGTAGCACACTCGATACCACAATATCTATAATGCCATGATTCATATTGATAACCAGTTATTTCTTCTTTACCTTTAGGGAATCTTAAGAAGAAACCATATTTATGAGCATTCTCTTGCATCCAATCAAATTCTTTGGAATCTTCAAAATCATCTTTTGTATTTGGAACATTACGTACGTCAAAAGCATAACCTGTTTGGTGTTCTGAATAACCAGGACGAGCAGAGTAAGTATCTGCAAGTTTAACACCATCACTAGAAACATAATTGTTATATAGTTTATTTTGTGTTTGATAAGATCTATAAGCTGAATTTATTTTTATTCCGTAACCTTCACTTATTGCTTGATTAAATAGTTCAATGAAATGACTCATTGCTTCTTCAGATAATTCATTTTTATATGTTGCTCCATATAAAGAATATAAAGGATCAAATTCTGTTAAATCAGGAGCAGTATAAGAAGATGATAAATAGTAATGTTTATTAGCTATAACAAATTTATCTAATTTTTCATTACTAGCTTCTGTATTAGTATAGAAAGCTTCATCAGCATGAGTATTAACTCTTTCTACTATTTCACGTGATGAATAATCGTTATGTTTACTTTTATACTCAATATATTTAGTCATATATTGATCAATGTAATATTTATCATTATAGATATCAATAAAGTCATCGCGTTTTATTTCTTTAGATACTAAGAAATTTATATTTTCATCACTTAGTTCATCTTGTAAGTCTTCTATTTCATCTTTTTTATAATCTAATTTAGATAATTTATTTATGATATTATTTTGTTGCTCTTTTTTTAGAGTAGGAGATTTCTTAGATACTCCTTTATATATTAGAAAGCCAAAAATAGTTAATACTAGTACTAATATTAGAAAGGGGATTGGTTTTAATCTTCTTCTATGTTTATTCTTCATATTATCACCATATTAATTATAACATAAAAAAGCATCTAATTATTATTAGATGCTTCCTTTACTTCCATAATAACAGGAAGAACAATAGGTCTTCTACCTGTTAAGTTTGTTATAAATGGATGTAATTCTAAGATTATTTGATTCTTTAAATCAGTATATGAATATTGATTATTAGCTAAGTAGTTATTTACTACTTCTGTTGTTTTACGTTCAATCTTGTTGATTAGTTCTTGAGATTCGTTAACTAAAACGAAGCCTCTTGTTGTTATGTTTGGTTTAATTAATAGTTTACGAGTATATGGATTAATATTTAAGATAGTAATTAAAATACCATCACGACTCATTAACTTACGGTCTTTTATAACAATTGAACCAACTTCACCAATACGTGAACCATCAACATAAATGTCACCAGCTTGAACAGGTGAACCCATGTGACAACCTTCATTATCCATGATTAGTTGTTCACCATTTTTCATGATAAAGATTTTATTTGGATCTACACCACAACTAACACCTAATTCTTTATGCATTTTTTGCATTCTGTATTCGCCATGGATAGGCATTAGGTATTCTGGTTTGATAAGTCTTAACATTAGTTTTAATTCTTCTTGTTTACCATGTCCAGATGTATGAACATCATTGAATTCAGAATTAGTAATTACTCTTACACCTTTTAGATATAGTTTGTTAACAACTCTATTAACGCTTTCAGCATTACCTGGAATAGGGTTAGAAGAGAAAACAACTAAGTCATCAGGTTGTAATTGTATTTGTTTATGAGTACCATTAGCTATTCTAGATAAAGCTGCTAAAGGTTCTCCTTGTGAACCAGTACATAAAATACATATTTCGTTCTTTTTTAAACTCTTTGCTTCATTAGCTTCAATAAAGATAGATTTATCATCTATTAAACCATTTTCTAAAGCTAGTTGAGTAGCTGATTCCATACTACGACCAAAGATCATGATCTTACGATTCATTTTCTTACATGTTTCAACAATATGTTTAACACGGTAGATGTTACTAGCAAATGTTGCAATTATAACACGACCTGTATAACCGTTGATGATATCAGATAATGTTTCATCTACACAACTTTCAGAAGTAGAGAAACCAGGTACTAAAGCATTAGTACTTTCACTCAATAGTAATTTAACACCATTTTGACCAGCTGCTGCCATTTTTTGGATATCAGCCATAGGACCAATTGGCGTTAAGTCGAATTTAAAGTCTCCTGTTTGAACAATTACACCATTTGGTGTATGAAGAACTATACCATAACTATCAGGAATTGAGTGAGTAGTATTATAGAACTCAATATGGAAATATTTACTATCTATTTTAGAATTACCATCGATTTCAACTAAATTGTCATAATTATAAGGAACACTACGATCTTCTAGTTTTTTCTTTATTAATCCTATAGAAGTTTTAGCACCATATATAACAGGTATTTCAACATTTTGTAATAAGAATGGAATACCACCGATATGGTCTTCGTGTCCGTGTGTTATTAATAAACCTTTTATTTTATCTTGATTTTGTTTTAAATAAGTTACATCTTGTATTACGTAATCAACACCTAGTAAATCACTCTCAGGGAATAATACACCAGCGTCGATTATCCAGATTTCTTCCTTGTGGGCAATAACATACATGTTTTTACCAACTTCACCAAGGCCACCTAAAGCAATGACAGATGTAAAATTGTCATCTTTCATTATTTTATTCACTTCTTTCATAATTTATAAAATAAAAGTATAGTTCATTCGCTATTCATTATATAACAAAGAGTTTTAATTGTCTAGATATATTCTCTTTGTCTTTTTAAGCCGAATAAGTTATAATTAAATAGGTGATTACAATGGGATTATTTGATAAATTAAAAAATTTAATTACGAGAAAAAAAGAAGTAGTTGAAGAAGTTAAAGATAAATATGAAGTAGAAAATGTAGAAGATATTGAAGAAGAAAATATCGAAGAAGAAGCTGAAGAATCTCTTGAAGAAGAAATAGAGAACAAAGAAATCGAAGACGAAGAGATTGAAGCGGAAGAGATTGAAGAACCGGAAGAAGAAATAGACGATGAAGAAGTCGAAGAAGAGGAATCTGTAGAAGAAGATGAACCTGAGGAAGAAGTAGAAGAAGAATCTGAAGATGACGACGACTTTGAAGAAGATGAAGATGAAGAATCTGAAGATGACGATGATGAAGAATGGGCACAATTTGTTCAAAGTCATCAATCTAAAGTAGAAGAAGCTAAAGATATTGAAACTTATGATAAAGGTTTAGAAAAAACAAGGAAAGAGTTTGTTTCTAAGTTATCTTTATTAGGTATTAAGTATAATAAAGTTGATGATGATTATTTTGATGAATTAGAAGAAATACTTATTAATGCTGATGTTGGTGTTAATACTGTTATGAAGTTTATTGATCAATTAAGAGATAGAGTTAAGAAAGAACATATAACAGATACTAAGTATTTAAATGAAGTTATTATCGATGAATTATTCATTATATATGTTGATAATCAATCTTTAACAGATAAGATTAATATCGCTGAAGAAGGACCAACTGTTATTTTGTTTGTTGGTGTTAATGGTGTTGGTAAAACGACAACAATTGCTAAAGTTGCTCATAAGTATAGAAATGAAGGCAAGAGTGTTATGATGATTGCTGGCGATACATTTAGAGCAGGTGCTGTAGATCAATTACATGAATGGGCAGATAGAACTGGTTCTAAGTTCTATGGTAAAGAAGAAACTGATCCAGCTGGTGTTATCTTTGATGGTTTAAAAGAAGCTAGAGATAATAAGATTGATATTGTTTTAATTGATACAGCAGGAAGACTTCAAAACAAAGTTAATTTAATGAAAGAATTAGAGAAGATTAATAATGTTATTGATCGTCAAATACCTGGAGCTCCACATGAAACTTTATTAGTAATTGATGCTACAACAGGTCAAAATGGTATATCACAAGCTAAAGCATTTAAAGAAATAACTAATATTACTGGTATTGTTCTTACTAAGATGGATGGTACTGCTAAAGGTGGTATAGTTCTAGCAATTAAAGATGAAGTTGATATACCAGTTAAATTCATTGGTTTAGGTGAAAAGATGACTGATCTTAAAACATTCGATATTGAAAACTATATTTATGGTTTATTTAAGGATTTGATGTAAGATGGAAAACTTTGTTTATTACAATGATTTATTTGATATTTATAATCAATTATTAACAGATAATGAAAGAAGTACTTTTCAAGAATACTATCAAGAAGATTTATCTTTAAGTGAAATAGCTGAAGATAAAGATATATCTAGAAGTGCTGTTCAAAAGACAATTAAAGGTGTTCAAGAAAAGTTAGATAAATATGAATCTATCTTAAAGATATATGAAAAGAATACAAAAATATGTAACGTGATAGATAAAATTACAGATGAAAAGATTAAGAGTGAATTAGAAGATATCATTAAGTAGGAGGCTTATTATGGCAAAGGGAAAGATAATCGTTATCGAAGGAACAGATTGTAGTGGTAAAGAAACACAAACAGCTTTGTTATTCAATCGTTTAAGACAAGAAGGAAGAAAAATTGAAAAGTTTACTTTTCCAGCTTATGATTCACCAACTGGTAAAATAGTTGCTGGACCATATTTAAGTAGAGATTTTGAAGGAGAAGGTTATTTCCCTGAAGGAGCAACTAATGTTGATCCTAAAGTAGCATCTTTATATTATGCTGCTGATCGAAGATATAATATGCCTAAAATACAAGAGGTATTAGATTCAGGTGCTGATGTTATATTAGACAGATATGTTGAATCTAATATGGGACATCAAGGATGTAAGATATTTGATAAGGAAGAAAGACTTAAAATGTATAAAGATCTAGAAAACTTAGAATATGGTTTTCTAGAATTGCCGAGACCAGATATTACATTCTTCCTTTATATGCCATATGATAATATTATGGAATTAAAAAAAGGTAGAGGTAACACATCTGATCAACATGAAAATTCACCATTATACTTAAAGAATGCTGAAAGAACATACTTAGAGTTATGTGATCTTCATAATTATCGTAAGATTGAATGTACTACTAAGAAAAAGGAATTAAGACCAATTGAAGATATTCATGAGGAAATATATCAAATAGTAAAAAAAGAATTATTTAAAAAAGACTAGTTTAACTGGTCTTTTTTAAATTTACATTTATAAATTATTTTGATAAAATATTAATGTAGAATAATAGAGGTAATTGCTATGGGAAGTAATATGTCAGTTGAAAACTTACTTGATTTTTTAAATACCGATATCGATACTCTTAATGATTTATTAAAAACAACTAGATCTAGTGAGTGTAGGATTAAGGATACTATTGTTCCTGATATGAGTGAAACAGAACAAGTTTATTTGTTATGCAATGGATTTGATTTAGAAGTAGTAAGATATGTTAAACTTATGCATGAATTTGATCCTCAATTACCACTTAATGAATTAGTTAGACAAGGTGTTAGTTATAAAAAAGAAGGTTATGATTTATTAGATAAATATGAATCATATATAAGACCTTGTATTCAATATGTTGATTTAAACTATAAGAATATTGCTGCTAATATTGAAAATAGTAATGGTGATACAGGTTTATATGATGCTATTACTGATGAGGTAGGTAAAGAAGTATTAAACTATGATACAGATTTATATCCTTACTATGCAGCACTTAGTTTATTAATTGATTTTAATACAAGTGATCGCGATAGTGTTATTGAGGAAATAAAAGAACAAACAATGATGTATGAAGATAACTATCGTTTTGGAGTACCTAGTTTAAGACTTATTAATGCAGCTTTATTAAAGCTATATGATAAGAGAAGAATAT
>CADBLZ010000111.1 GCA_902795675.1 uncultured Erysipelotrichaceae bacterium | reverse complement strand
TTGACGTAACAGGAACTAGTAAAGGACATGGTACTGAAGGTGTTATCAAACGTTGGAACCAATCAAGAGGACCAATGACACACGGTTCACATTATCATAGAAGACCTGGTTCATTAGGTACAATGTTACCAATGCACGTATTAAAAGGTAAGAAATTACCAGGACACATGGGTGTTGAAACAACAACTATCCAAAATCTAGAAATCATTGAAGTAAATACAACAGAACAATATATCTTAGTAAGTGGAAATATTCCAGGTGCTAAAAATTCATTAGTTTTAATTAGATCAGCTATTAAGGGTGCAAACAAAAAAGTTGAACCTAAAGAAATCTTAAGTTATGAAACTGTTGTTGATGAAGTTGTTGAAGAACCAACTGCAGTTGAAACTGAAGCTGTAGAAGAAACTGTAGAAACACCTGTTGAAGAAGTTGCTGCTGAAGAAACTGTAGAAGCTCCTGCTGAAGAAGCTACTGAAGCTCCAACTGAAGAAAACCAAGAGGAAAGTAAGTAATTACTTAGAAAGGTGATCTATAATGGCAAAAATTCAAGAAATTAACCTTAAAGGTGAAAAAGTTAAAGAACTTACACTAGCTGATAGTGTATGGAATATTGAAACTAATGATGTTGTATTAAAGAAAATGATCGATTTACAACTTGCTACTAGAAGACAAGGAACAGCTAAAACTAAAACTCGTTCTGAAGTATCTGGTGGTGGACGTAAACCATGGAAACAAAAAGGAACAGGTAGAGCTCGTCAAGGTTCAATCCGTGCTACTCAATGGCGTGGTGGCGGAATCGCTATGGGCGTTGTTCCAAGAGATTATACATTTGATATTAATAAGAAAGAAAGAAGCTTAGCTCTTAAGACTGCTTTAACTCATAAATATCAAGATAAAGAATTAGTAGTAATTGATAAAATTGCTCTTAAGACTTTAAAAACAAAAGAATTAAAAGGAATATTAGAAACATTAAACTTAACTGGCAAAGTATTATTCGTAACTAAAGACGAAAACGAAAACCTATACATGGCTGGACGTAACTTAGGTTATGCAGACAGTATTATGGCAAATGAAGTTAACTGCTATGATTTAGTTAACGCTGATTTCGTTGTTTGCGATGAAGATGCAGTTAATGTAATTGAAGGAGGTCTTAAATAATGAAAGACTATACTGATATTATTATTGCACCTGTTATTACTGAAAAATCTGCTGCTGATGCTGAACAAAATGTTTATACATTCAAAGTAAACAAAAGTGCTAATAAAATAGCTATTAAAGATGCTATTGAAAAAGCATTCAATGTTCATGTAGCTAAAGTTAACACTTTAAATACAAAATCAAAAGCTAAAAGAGTAGGTCGTTATACAGGTAAAACTAAGACTTATAAGAAAGCATTCGTCACTCTTAAAGATGGCGAAAAAATAGAAATGTAAGGAGTGAAGTAAGATGGCTATAAAAGTATATAATCCAACTACTAATGGACGTCGTGGTATGACTACATTAGTTAATGAAGAATTAACAAAAAATGTTACTCCTACAAAATCACTTGTTACTACTAAATCAAAAACTGGTGGACGTAATAACCAAGGTAAAATGACAGTTCGTCATATTGGTGGCGGAGCTAAACAAAAATATAGAATTATCGACTTTAAAAGAAATAAAGTTGGTGTTACTGCTAGAGTTGCTTCAATTGAATACGATCCAAACCGTAACGCAAACATCGCTTTATTAAACTATAGAGACGGTGAAAAAAGATATATCATCGCTCCTAAAGACTTACATGTAAACGATATCGTTGAAAATGGTCCTGAAGCTGATATTAAAGTTGGAAATGCTCTTCCAATCGAGAACATTCCAGTAGGTACAGTAATTCACTGTATTGAACTTCAACCTGGTGCAGGTGCTGCTCTTTGTAGAGCTGCTGGTGCAAGTGCTCAAATCCTTGGCCGTGAAGAAAAATATGTAATGATCAGATTACAATCTGGTGAAACAAGAAAAGTATTAAGCAAATGTATGGCTACTATCGGTACTGTTGGTAATGAAGATTATTCATTAGTTAACATCGGTAAAGCTGGTCGTACTCGTCATATGGGTATTAGACCTACAAACCGTGGTTCTGTAATGAACCCTAACGACCACCCACATGGTGGTGGTGAAGGACGTGCTCCAATTGGACGTAAAGCTCCAATGACTCCATGGGGTAAAAAAGCTCTTGGTGTTAAGACTCGTGCTTCAAAGAAAGCATCTAACAAGCTAATTGTTAGTCGTAGAAAGAAATAGGAGGAATAAATAATGGCAAGAAGTTTAAAAAAGGGACCTTATGTATTCGATAGATTACTAAAAAAGGTTCAAGAATTAAATAAATCAAACAAAAAAGAAGTTATTAAAACTTGGTCTCGTCGTTCAACTATATTTCCTGATTTCGTAGGACATACAATAGCTGTACATAATGGAAAAGAATTTATACCTGTTTATATAACTGAAGAAATGGTTGGACATAAACTTGGTGAATTTGCTTTAACTCGTAAATTCACTGGACATGGTGGACAATCTTAGGAAGGGAGAATAAGTAATGGAAGCATATGCAATACATAAAAGCGCTATGATAGCTCCTCGTAAAGCAAGAATGACAATGGATTTAATAAGAGGAAAAGACATAGCAACTGCTAGAAATATATTAAATAA
>CADBLZ010000110.1 GCA_902795675.1 uncultured Erysipelotrichaceae bacterium | reverse complement strand
TTAAATAATACTGATGGATCATTTTCTGGTACTACTGGAGCACTAGGTATTTGTTTATGTCCTTTGCTTACAAAATAATCAATATATAATTTTTTTAAATTTACTTTTTCCATTATTCTATACCTCCTAAGATTTCTTTTACTTCATCTTTTAAGTCATCTTTGAAATCATTTTCGATAACATAATCAAAGTTATTGTAGTTATCTAATTCTGTTTCTGTTATATGTTCTTTTTCTGTATCTGTTAGTTTACGAGTAGATTCTTTGGCATTTACTCTAATAGTTACAACATTTAAGTAATTAGCTTTAATATATTCTATTTCATTAACTAATCGAACATCTGATATAATAACATAATCATAAAATTTTTCATATAGTTTTAAGTCTTCAACCATTCTTTTAGTTAAGAAGTTTTTATCTAGTAAACGAAGATTGTCACCCATCTCTTGTAAGAATGTTCTTGGTTTATCGTCTTCTTTTCCATCCCAATCAGTCATTTCGGCTGCAAATAGTTTTATATATTTTGCTAGTTTTGTAATAACTGTATTACCTAGATACATTTTTAATAGTTTAGCTACTTCATCTTTTCCTGAACCAGCTTTTCCGCTTATTAGTATTACTTTCATTTTATCCTCCTAAAATAAAAAAGAATGATACCTAAGGAGTGCAAATGCACGGTACCATCCTTTATTTAACTTTATTTATGATAACGGTATTACCGATTAATCTCAAAAGGTAGCATTTCATTTATTAACTTACTAATTTCCACCAACCATTAGCTCTCTATAAAGTGATTTAAATTACTTTTCCTTCGTCATTGATTAATAACAAATTGATTATAATATTATTTTTTAAATAAGTAAAGTCTAGATTGATTATTCTTGTCCTGCTTCTGCTTCAGTAGGTTCAGCTGGAGTTTCTATTACAGGTTGTTCAACTGGAGTTTCTGGAACTTGAGGTTCAGTAGGTTCAGCTGGAGTTACTACTGGATTATGTTCAGGTTCATATGTTGGTTGAGCTTCTTGAACGACAGGTTGTTCTTCAGTAGTTTCTGGTTCAGCTTCCTCTTCTACCTCTTCACCAAGAACAGTTACAGTGACATAAGCTGTTTTATTATTTAATGAAGATACAACAATAATTGATGTTCCTTCAGAAACAGCAGTTATTAAACCATTATTATCAACTGTTACAGCAGATGGATTACTAGATGCAAAAGTAACATATTGATTTAAAGCAGTATCTGGTAAAACTTTATATTTTATTCTTTTAGTTTCATTTATTTTTAATTCTATTTTATTTTCTTCTACTGATACACTTGTAACACCAGTAGTGTCTTCTAGTAATTTACCTTCTACAGCCATCTTTTCATAATGAGCTTTTAATGTAAATGAACTTTTTACTTTTGTATTAAAATCAAACTTTTCGTTATCAAGATACCAACCAGTAAATTTATAACCTTCTTTAGTTGGATCTTTAGGTCTTTCAACTAATTTGTTTTCTTTAACATTTTGACTTTCAATAATTGTTTCTGTATATGTATCAAATGATACGCGGTATGATTTTGTTTGAAGTGTTGTAAGAACTAACATAAATACACCTGCTATAGCAGCAGTTATTAATGCACCAACAGCAATAAATGAACCAATACCTCTTCTATTTAATCTGATCATATGGAACCTCCAATATTATGTATTTTGTTATATTTATTATACTTTTTTAATTGATAATTTTCAATAGAAGGAATAAAAAAAGATAACAGTTAGTTATCTTTTATTAATGATTGTAGTTTATTAAGTAAATCAGTCTTTCTATTTTGACTATAGTTATTATTTACAGCCATAACAAATGATTCTGGTTCACCTATTATTACAAGAGATTTTTTAGCACGTGATACACCTGTATAGATTAGTTTATTGTATAACATACGGAAGTAATCTCTAGTTACAGGTATTATTACGTGATTGAATTCAGAACCTTGACTCTTATGTATTGAGATAGCGTAAGCATGACGAATATTTGATAATGATTCTCTTGTATAAAGAACTGTTCCTGAATCAAACATGATTGATAAGACATCTTTGTTATTCTTTTTTTCTATTTCTTCAATATAACCAATATCACCATTAAAGACATTGTTATCTGGATCATTTACTAGTTGTAATACTTTATCATGTTCACGATATGTTATATCACCTATTTTTATTTCTTTTTTCTTAGACGATTTAGGATTAAAGATTTCTTGTAAGATTAAGTTTAGAGAATCTATTCCACTCTCACCTTTATACATTGGTGCTAGTACTTGAATATCATTTTCATTTAAGCCTTTTTCTTTACTCATTAAGCAAATCTTTTTAACAGTACTTTTAATCATTTGTTTATCTACTCTGATAAAGTTATAATCATCTTTTTTATCTAAGAAGTTTTCTGATAAGTCATGGTTCATTATTTCTTTAGCTAGAATTGGAATGTAACTATTATCACTTTGACGATAGATATGTTCTAGATTGATATGATTAAATAAATCACTTTCAATTAAATCACTTAATACTTTACCTGGACCAACTGAAGGTAATTGGTTTTTATCACCTACCAATACTAGTTGGATATTTGTTTGTAAACCATTTAATAGTGATGCAAATATGTGAGTATCAATCATACTTACTTCATCTACGATGATTAGTTTATGAGTTGTTTTATTAAATTGGTTAACTTGGAATTCATCAGTATCTTTATTCCATTTTAAGTAACGATGAATCGTTGAAGATGGAAAGTTGGTAGCTTCCATCATTCTTTTACTTGCTCTACCAGTTGGTGCCAGTAAGGCTATTTCACTATTCATTTCACGATATGATAAGTTATTTAATCTTATATATAAGTTAACAATGGAATTTATAATAGTTGTTTTTCCTGTTCCTGGGCCACCAGTTATGATAGTAATTTTGTTTTTTAAAGCTGTTTTAATAGCACGTTTTTGTTCAGAGTTATATTTTATATTGTACTCTGTTTCCATAGCTGTAAGACGTTCATCGAAATCAGTTAGTTTTACTTGCGTACCATTATTTATTTTTACTAAAGTATCTGCTATTGTTCTTTCATCTTTATATATATCATTTAAGAAATATTTGTCTTCTTCAATTATTATTTGACCTTCTCTATATAATTCTGATA
>CADBLZ010000109.1 GCA_902795675.1 uncultured Erysipelotrichaceae bacterium | reverse complement strand
CAGCTGGTTTTCTAATTGAGTCACCTGTATCAGAACCTAGTGCATATGGATAAACACCTGCAGCTACAGCAGCAGCAGATCCAGCTGAAGAACCAGCACACATTCTTCTAGTGTCCCAAGGATTTGTAACAACACCAGTATGACATGTAGTACCAGTACCACCCATACCAAATTCATCTAGAGCTGTTTTATTAACTTTAATAGCACCTGCTTCATTTAAATGAGCTACAGCAGTAGCATCAAAAAATGGAACATAGTCTTTTAATGTATTAGATGAACCAGTAGAAAGAATACCTTTTGTACTATAGTTATCTTTAACACCATAAGGAATACCAGAAAGTAAATTATCAGTTACTTCTCCTCCTTTAGCGTCATCTAAGATAGTAACAAAAGCATTATTTTTTTCTTGTACTTTATGAGATAGTTCTAAGGATTCTTTAACTAATTCATCAGAAGTTACTTCGCCATTTTTTAATAGCTCATGTAATTCTTTAATTGATTTATTCATGTATTTCATCTTAGTTTCCTCCTTATCCTACTACTTTTGGTACAACTACTTCTCTATCTTCTGTTTCATCACAGTTACTTAATAAGTCTTCAATAGGTACAGAATCTAAAGCAACATCTTCTCTTAATTCAAATTCAAAATCATCTAAACAATAAGACATAGGTGTTACTTTTTCGATATTAGGAATTTCATTGATAAGATCAATATGTTTATCGATAACATCAAATTCATCTAATACCATTTTGTTTTCTTCTGGAGTAAGACCAATTAATAACTTATCAGCGTAGTCATCAACCATTTCTTTCGTAAATTTACTCATCTTTCTTCACCTCAAACTTAATACCTAATTCTCTTAATTGAGTACGAGTTAATTCAGATGGAGAGCCCATCATAAAGTCTTGTCCACTTGCACTTGTTGGGAATGCTTGAACTTCTCTTAAGTTATCTTCATCATTAATAATCATAAGCATTCTATCAATACCAGGAGCCATACCACCATGTGGAGGACAACCATATTTAAATGCAGTCATAAGTGAAGTAAATCTCTTCATAACTTCTTCTTTTGTATAACCAACAATTTCAAATCCCTTAATTAATGAATTAATATCATGGTTACGAATAGCACCACTTGCTAATTCGTTACCATTACCAACAAAGTCATATTGATAAGCAAGAATATCTAATGGATCTTTTTCTTCATAATCTTTCATTCCACCATGTGGTAAACTGAATGGATTATGACAGAATTTAACTTTCTTAGCTTCATCATCATATTCAAACATAGGGAAATCTTTGATAATACATAGTTCAATCTTATTCTTATCAATTAACTCACATTTTTCACCTAAATATGTTCTAATTTGACCAGCATACTTTTGAGCTACTTTTAAATCTCTATTAGCAATAAAGAACATAACAGAGTTTTCTTTCATATCAAAATCTTTAATTAAAGCATCTCTCTCACTATCACTTAAGAACTTATCAATAGGTCCTTTAAAAGTACCGTCACCCATAAGTGTTAAATAACCAATACCAGGCATTCCAATACTTGATGCATAATCAACTATTTCATTGAACCAGTTATTAGATTTATCACCAATATCATCTACTACAATAACTTTAATAACTGATTTCTTAAACGGACCAAATGTAGTATCTTTTAATGCTTCTGAAGCATCTTTAATAACTAATGGGTTTCTTAAATCTGGTTTATCAGATCCATATGAATCCATAGCATCTCTATAACTAATTCTTCTAAATGGAGGTTTAGATACTTCCTTATTAGAGAATTTACTAAAAGTATCATAGAAACTACCTTCGCCAACTTCTAACACTTCTTCTTCAGTTACATAACTCATTTCTAAATCTAATTGATAGAATTCTAGAGTTCTATCTTTTCTAGAATCTTCATCTCTAAAGCATGGTGCAATTTGGAAGTATTTATCAATACCACCAACCATTAATAATTCTTTATAGATTTGTGGAGCTTGTGGAAGAGCAGAGAACTTACCAGGGAACTTTCTTGAAGGAACAACAAAGTCTCTAGCTCCTTCTGGAGAACTAGCAGTTAAAATTGGTGTTTCAACTTCAGTAAACCCTAAATCAAACATTTTATTTCTTAAGAAATGAAGTAATTCACTTCTAAGTAAAATATTTTTCTTAACTTTAGGATTTCTTAAATCTAAATATCTATATTTAAGTCTTACATCTTCATTAGCATTTCTACTTGATAAGATTTCAAATGGAAGTTCATGTTCTGATTCACTTAAGACATCTAATTTATCTACAAGTAACTCAATAGTACCAGATTCAATCTTATCATTATATGTTTCTTCATTTCTCTTTCTAACTACACCATGTAATTTAACACATGATTCTTTAGCTAAATGAGCAAATAAAGAGTCATCATTTGAAACAGTTTGAAGAATACCAGTATTATCCCTTAGATCAAGGAAAAGAACACCACCGTGGTCACGAATATTTTGTACCCAACCGCTAACAGTAACTTCTTCGCCTACTTTACTATCTAACTCTTTTATTTTATGTGTATAATATTCATTCATTTATATCACTCTTTCTAGTATTCGATTGAACCAGGAGTTCTAGGGAAAGGTATTACATCTCTAATATTTTCAATACCAGTAAGATACATAATTAATCTTTCGAATCCCATACCAAATCCTGAGTGATAACATCCACCAAACTTTCTTAGGTTGATGTACCAATCAATCGCTTCTTTATTAACGTTATGTTTTTTAATAAGTTCTTCTAACTTATCCATTCTAACTTCTCTTTCAGAACCACCCATTAGTTCACCTGAACCAGGTACTTCTAAATCAACAGCAGCAACTGTCTTATTATCATCATTTAATTTCATATACCAAGCCTTAATATCTCTTGGCCAATTATAAATGAATACAGGTGCAGAAAAATGCTCAGTAAGCCATTTCTCATGTTCTTTAGCTATATCTGAATCATAATCAGGTGTAAATTCCCATTCAACACCAGCATTTAATAATAAATCAATCGCATCATGATGAGTAATTCTAATAAAGTCAGAATTAATTAAATTATTTAATTTATCTTTTAAACCATTAGATACAAACCTATCTAAGAAACTTAATTCATCATCACATCTATCCAATACATACTTAACAACATATTTAAGCATTGCTTCTTCTTCATTCATTAAGTCATCTAAATGATAAAAAGCCATTTCAGGTTCAATCATCCAGAATTCATTAGCATGCGTTTTAGTATTAGAGTTTTCAGTTCTAAATGTTGGTCCAAAAGTATAAATCTTTTTGAAAGCCATAGCAAAAGCTTCACCATGTAATTGGCCAGTTCCTGTTATAAAGCTTTCTTTACCAAATAAATCTTTTGAAAAATCTACATTGCCATCTACTTTAGGAATATTATTTAAATCAAAAGTAGTAATTTTAAACATTTGATTTTCACCTTCACAATCAGTATTAGTGATTAAAGGTGTATTAACATAAGTAAAATTATGTTCTTGAAAATATGAATGTATTCCCATTGCAGCAACACTACGTATTTTAAATACTGCTTCAAAAGTTTTAGTTCTAGGTCTTAAATAAGGAATACTTCTTAAGAATTCCATCGTATGTCTTTTAGGTTGAACTGGATAGTCAGATGGACATTCACCAATTATTTCAATTGAATCAGGTTTAACTTCAAATTCTTGTTTACCTTGAGATTCAACTAACTTACCGGTAACTTTAATTGCACTACCACATAAAGCATGACATACTTCATCAAAATTATTTAAATCCTTAGTATAAACAACTTGAATAGATTCTAAAGATGTTCCATCATAGAAATCAATAAAACCAAAATCTTTTTGATCTCTATTATTTCTAATCCAACCTTCTAAAGCGATTTCATCGCCAATCTTTTTAGTTTTAAATACATCTATTAAATCCATAATGCCACCTACTTAAGATTTAAATCCAAATAATCATCTAATTCAGCTTCCTTAACCATAGTCGTTTCTTTAGTTTGATTATCTTTAACTTGGATTTCTCCACCAGCCATATCTTCACTATTTAAAATGATTAAGAATTTAGCATTATATCTATCAGCTTGTTTAAATTGACCTTTAATATTACGTCCCATATATTCAGTATCTACTTTAAAACCATTAAGTCTTAAATCTTGTGTTAAAGCTACTGCATATTCTTTTTCTAAATCGCTATTATATAAAACGAAAGCATCAAGTTCATTATTAATAGGTAACTTAACTTCTTCTGTTTCAAGAGCCCATAGAAGTCTTCCAACTCCACAAGCAAATCCCATACCAGGAGTTTCAGGTCCACCTAAATCTTTAACCATATTATCGTATCTTCCACCGCCACAAAGAACGTTGTTAGCACCAGCACCAGGAAGATCTGCTGTAATTTCAAATACAGTATCAGAATAATAATCTAAACCACGAACTACGTGTGGATCTACTTCATAATTAATATCTAAATCATCTAAATAAGCTTGTACTGTTTCAAATCTATTCTTAGATTCTTCATTTAGATAATCTAACATAACAGGAGCATTCTTAATTAAGTCTTTATCGCCATCTACTTTGCAATCTAAAATACGTAAAGGATTCTTATGTAATCTCTCTTTACAATCTTCACAGAAATCATCAATATGTGGTTCAAAATACTCAATTAAAGCATCATGATATTTATTACGAGATTCAACATCTCCTAAACTATTAATATGTACTTTAACATTCTTAAGACCTAATAATTTGAAAATATTATATGGAATACTAATAATTTCAGCATCAATCATTTCGTCTCTTGAGCCTAGTACTTCAATACCAAATTGAGTTAATTCTCTATCTCTACCTGATTGAGGTCTTTCATATCTATACATTGTACCGTTATACCATAGTTTAACTGGTTGTTCTGGTCTTCCATACATCTTATTTTCAATAAATGCACGAACTACACCTGCAGTACCTTCTGGACGAAGTGTCATACTTCTATCTCCACGATCTTTAAAGTCATATGTTTCTTTAGTAACAATATCAGTTGTATCACCAACACCTCTATGGAATAATTCAGTACTTTCAAAAATAGGTGTACGAATATATTCATAGTTATATCTAGTCATTACTTCTTCTACAACTTGATTAACATATAACCATTTCTTACCTTCTTCACTAAAAATGTCTAATGTTCCTTTAGGTTTAATTATCATATTTATCTTCCTTTCTTAATAAAAAAAGCACTTAAGAATTATAAGGACGAGAAACCCCGCGGTGCCACCTTATTTTACCTAAGTACTCTTATGTCTTTGTTATCGCTATATAGTTAGCGTTCTTAATAACGAGAAGGCGTTTTTCATATATTTCCTTATCAAGTGCTCTCACCTTAATCACTTTTCTCTTTAAATAATTTCATATATTACTCTTCTTCTCAAAAGAAATCTAATAGTATTTTAATATTATTTTCTAAAATAGTCAATTAATTCAGCCAATTTTTAGTATCAATATACTCATCTTGAGTTCCACAAGTAAGTTCCTTACATTTAGCTATTCTTAAAGTTAACTGTCTGCTAGTAACTGATTTAATTCTAAATGATGGTTGAGTATACTCGTCATAATTTAAATCAGTAAAATATAATTGGATAGGTTCCATTGGTTCAACTCTAGCATAATTCATAAAGTGTAACTTAGAATCATCTTTATTTACAAACATAAAGTAATTATCATAATTTACTATTTCTGTAATATTATCTAATCCTAAATATAAACTACCATTTAAATGATATAGCTTATATGAATAGTATATTTGATCACCAACAGTTCTCTTAACGCCTGTTTTATAATAAACGGTTTCATTATAATTTTCAAAGACGTCATATATTGGTTCACTAATATTATCAGCAACAATAGCTTTCTTACCTAAATCATAGATAAACCAAATATCATCTTTACATAAAGCATATAAGTCGCTATCTTTAAAATAACTTATTGAATCATATTCAAATGGTAATACTGTTTCAACATTACCACCTTCATTTATTTCAATAACGCCCCACTTAGGTGAATCTTCCATATTTTTAACAATATATCGATTATTATCACCACGACCAAGTTTAGCTGATTTATCGTAATAAGATTCTTTAATATCACTATATTGTGCTAAGTACTCTCTATTTTTAATATCAAATAAGTATATCTTATTATTAACACCTGAATTATCAGTCGAATCATTAATAAAGGCATATAAATCAAATGGATATTCCATCTTATGTGATTCATAAGATCTTGTTAAAGGATCATTATATTCTAAATTATAATTATCATGTCCAGCAATTGCTTGGAAACAATCACTATCACTATTAATACACTTATAAGTACCAAGTTGTTGGTATCTTTCAGAGAAGAAATATAGTAAACCATACCATTTATCTTCATGTGTATTATTCTTTTCTTCTGGTTCTTTATAATCTGTTATCGGAACAGGTAAACCATTCTTATCTTCAATTTCAATTCTCTTAACCCAGAATGGATCAAAAGTTGTTTGTGATATAGCCATTCTTGCATAATCACGATATACATAACCAATACAAGTATATTCAGTAATATCACCATCACTATATTTTCTAACTGATTTTAAACATAAAATAGGTGGTTGATTAAATGTATAACGATAATAATTAACAAGTAGCATTATACCCCATAAAGCTACAAACACTAATATTAGTATCTCTATTTTCTTTTTATTTCCAATTCCTTTTTTCTTCTTTTGGTACATCATTATCACCTATTATATAATAACATATAATTAATCTACTATAATACTTTTTTCTAAATACAAATTACCGTCTTCATTATATTTAAAAATATGTTTATATAAAATTCCTTTCTCCGTTATTACATCATCTGATACATATGGTGTTTCCATATATTGATAATTAGAACAATACTGAGCACCTAAAATAGATGCACATCTTTCATATTCTTTAAAATCAATAAATAAATAGTATTCATATATATCATATTCACCATCATTATCATAGATAGCTTTAATCCTTGATAGTTTTAAATTCTTCTTTGTATCTTTATTTTTAATAATATTACAATATAATCTTTTACCATTATCATACTTACAATCCATTGAATTATTACTAAAAGAAACAATTTCTAAATCTTTATAATTTAATAATTCATAAGCTTTTCTCTTTAATAAATCAATATCATATATTCTAATATTACAATCGCTATTTGATTTAAAACTAATTCTGCTAGTAACATCGCATCTAATTTTTTGTAATTTAACAAATTTTAAATTATATTCATTAGATGTACTATTAGATACAACATAACTAATAACATCTTCATAAGATAATTTTTCATAATCATATGAAGCATTTTTTAACTCTTCAAGTGATTCTAATTTATTAATTAATAAAATACCTTGTTCAGAATCTAATTCAATATTCTTACCTTCATAGCTTTTACTAATACCTTTATTAGCATTAATAAAGAATATTGTAATAGCAAGAATAATAACTAGAGATACACTAATTATTATAGGTAATTTACCTTTTTTCATTAAAATCACTCCCCCTGATTTTATTTATTATTTTTCAATTAAGATTGTTGCTGGACCATCATTAATGATTTCAACTTCCATGTCAGCTCCAAATACTCCTGGATAAGTCTTTATTTTATCATTAATCTTTTTAAGCATCAAATCATAAAGTGGTTCAGCTTCTTCACTTTTCAAAGCATTAATATAACTAGGTCGATTACCTTTACTAGCATCACCATATAAAGTAAATTGACTAATAAGTAGTATTTCACCATTTACATCTAAAACTGACTTATTCATAACATCATTTTCATCTTCAAATACTCTTAGATTAACAATTTTATTAATCATATAATCAATCTTAGATTCATCATCACCACTAGTAAAACCAACTAAAACATTTAAACCTTTACCGATTTCACTAATAAGTTTACCATCTACTTTAACACTGCTTCTTTTAACTTTTTGAACTACACATCTCATTAACTGATCTTCCTATTCACTTCTTTAACATATCTAATAGAACTTAATTCATTTAAGAAATTATTTAAATAAACTATATCTGTTAGTTTAAGTGTTAAATCATATATTAAATAAGCATCTTCTTCTTTTGTCTTTACTTGCGAAATACTTACATTCTTTTGACTAGCTATTGTAATAATATCTAGTAATCTATCACTGCCACGTTCAATCTTAACTTCAATATCAGTATAGAATTCATTACCAGAATTCATATTCCATTTAACATCAATTAAACGATTAGCTTCTTTTATATTAGGGCAATCCTTACGGTGAACTTGAATACCTTCACCCTTCGTAATATAACCTACTATTTCATCACCTTTAACTGGTTTACAACATTTAGCAAAAGTAACTAAAATATCATCTGTTCCATCAACGATAATATCACCTTTCATAGCTTTACTATCACGAACAGTATTATTTTCAAACTTCTCTAAATATATATCAGTAGCATTCTTTTTATCTTCTAAAATAACATTAACAATATATGATGCCGTAAATCTTAAAGATCCAACAGATAAATACATATCTTCTTCATCAGCTAATTTTAATTCACGAACTACTTTATTAATGTTTTCAGGACTTAAAACATCATTAATACTAAGTTTTCTTCTTCTAATATCTCTTTCGATCATTTCACGACCAGTTTCAATATAATAAGCTTTATCTTGTTTAGAGAAGAAAGACTTAATCTTATTTTTAGCTTGTGGTGTTTTAACAAACTTTAACCAATCCTTATTTGGATTAGGTTCCTTACCAGTATTGATCTTAACAATATCGCCATCTTTTAGTTCATAATCTAAAGTAACAATTTGATCATTAACTAAAGCACCAATTGTTCTATCACCAACACCACTATGGATACGATAAGCAAAGTCGATTGGTGTTGCTCCATTTGGAAGCTCTACAACATCTCCTTTAGGTGTATAGCAATATATAAAATCAGTTAAGATTTCATTATTAACATTTTTTTCAAATTCATTATCACTAGAATTATTATTAGCATCAATAATGTTTCTAAATACTTCTAGTTTTTGTTCCATCATCTTTTGAATCTTAATAGAACCTTTTTCTTTATAATTCCAGTGTGATGCAATACCTTTTTCATCAATTTCATCCATTTCATAAGTTCTTACTTGAACTTCAAAAGGATGTCCATCAATACCAATAACTGTTGTATGTAATGATTGATACATATTTTCTTTTGGCATTGCTATATAATCTTTAAATCTCTTAGGTACTGGTCTAAATTTAGAATGGATTAAACCAATTGTTAAATAACAATCTTGTTCTGTATTAACGAATACTCTTAAAGCTAAGATATCATAAATATCATTCCATCTTTTACCATTATCCATCTTATTATAGATGCTATGAATAGATTTAACACGTCCTTTAATCTTAAAGCTAACACCATTTTCAGTTAAGATATCAGATATATTATCTTTCATATCATTAAGTACTTGATTTAATTCATCTTGTGAAGCATTAAGTTTTTCTTCAATATCATGATATACATCTGGTTTAAGTACTCTTAAACAAATATCTTCTAGTTCACCTTTAATACTATTAATACCTAATCTATGAGCAATTGGAATTAAAACAGTTTGTGTTTCAATTGCTTTTGCTTTTTGAACATCTTCTGGTAAAGCATCAATTGTTCTCATATTATGTAGTCTATCAGCTAGTTTAATAAATAAAACTCTAACATCTTCAGACATACCTACAAGAATCTTTCTTAGATAAGCCTCACTAGAATCATTTGTATCATTAAGTTCTAGTTTATTGATTTTAGAAATAGAGTTAACAATTAAAGCTATTTCATCACCAAATAATTCTCTTATTTCATCTAAAGTAGCACCACCATGATTAATTGTTTCATGAAGTAAAGCAGAAGCTAAAGTAATATAGTCTACATTTAAACCACATAGTATATTAGTTACTTCTAATGGGTGACTAATATAGTCTTCGCCATTTAATCTTTTTCTTCCTTCAGGATGGTGAGATGCGTACTCATAAGCTTTATTTATAACTTCAAGTTCATCATCATTCTTAATTATTCTTTTAACTCTATCATATAATTCATCGTATGTAATACTCATTTTATTTCATTCCCTTATTTATTTTTCATATATTCATTAAAATAATATTTATTAATTTCCAAACTATCAACGTTCATGATATCTTTAACCATATCACAAAGTTCTAAACCCCTGGTGTGAGCCCATGTATTTTTCTTTAAATAGTTCCATATTTGTTCTTCAGTAATATAACCAAAGCCATCATACGTAAGTCTTTTTCTTTGGCTTTTAAGAGCTGGTAAAATTCTCTTATAAAGTTCTTCTTTTGACTTAAACTCAATATTGTCCATTTTACCACCCCACACACATAATTATTATAACCTACTTTGCCCCTTAAATAAAGGAAAAAAAGGTAAATCTGTTAAACAGATCTACCCTTTGATTTTTGATCATATGGTACTTTACCATCATAGTAATCTTTTATAAATTGTTCT
>CADBLZ010000108.1 GCA_902795675.1 uncultured Erysipelotrichaceae bacterium | reverse complement strand
TATATTGGTAAAGATGTTGAAGATGCTATTAGAATGCATTTAATAAGAAAAGAAGAAATACCTGCTAATGTAAGAAAAACATTAGGTACTTCTAATAGTGAAATAATAAATACAATCATTAATGATATCGTATCTAATAGCTTAGATAAACCATATATCAAAATGAGTGATAATATCTTTAAAGCATTAGTAGAACTAAAAAAATTCAATTATGAATATATTTATTCTAAAGCTAATACAGAACAAGATATTCAAATGTATAAAAAAATATTTAAAACAGTCTTTGAATATAACTTAGAACAACTAAGTAAAGAAAATAGAAAGAGTCATATCTACACACTATACTTAAATGATATGTCTGAAATCTATTTAAATAAAACAAATAATATAAGAAAAGTAATCGATTATATTGCTGGTATGACAGATGACTTCATCGTTACAGAATATAATCATATAGCAAAATAGAGGCGAATAAAAATGGCAAAGTTTAAAATAAATACAAAAGCATTTAAAGAACTATTTACAACTATAAAAAAGAATATCAAATCATTCCTAAAAAAAGACTATGGTCGTTTCAAAGGTTATCAATTAGGTATCTTTATCATTGTAGCTGTTTTCATCGTATTAGCTATAATGATAAAAGGTGTTAATAAACAAATTGATTACTCAATTGTTGTTAATAATGATGATACTGACTTAATCTTACTAGAAAAGAATAACAAATCATTAGAAAAGGGTACTAAACTATCATCTAGTGATTTAACTTCTGGGGTTAAATATGCTAACAAAACAGCTCGTTATATCTTATTCAAAAAGAATAACTCATTATATCTATATGACCAAAAAGATGGTGATGAAACTACTAAACTAGTAAGTAATATTGATACATACTTCTTCACACCTGAAGATGAATATGTTGTTGCAACAGATACTAATGATAACTTATATTCATATCATTTCAAAGGTGATGCAGAGAAAATAGAAGATGATATCGATTCATTACTAAGTTATAGTGATAAATATGTTTTATATTCAAAAGGTTCCGTTCTTTACTTAAAAGAATTAAACTATAAAAAAGATAAACGTATCGAAATATCATCTAAATATCATAGTCAAGCTACTATTACTAAAGATGGTAAATATGTTATCTATATAAATAAAAATAACGAATTATATCGTTACAAAATAAGTAATAAAAAATATGAAAAGATTAAAAAAGATGTTTACTTATATTCATGTACAAACGATAAATGTAGTAACATTGTTTATCGTAATCTAGATCGTGAACTATATTACTTAAAAGGTAATAAGAATACTAAGATTGATTCCGATATAACATTATTCCAAAAATATGAAGATCAAGATTACATAACATATACAACTAAAGAAGATAATACTTATACTTTATACTATGATAAATTAGGTAAAGATAGTATTAAAGTAACAACATCAGATAAAATCCTAACACCAATTATTAGAAATAACTATGTTTATTATGTTGATAATAATGGTGACTTATATGTTGTAAAAATATCTGGTAGTAAAGCTAAAAAACCTCAAAAGTTATTAGAGAATACTTACTCTAACTTAACTGTAACTAAAGATGGTGTTCTAGCAGTAAGTGATTGTGAAGATAATTCATCAACTGGCACACTATACTATATTAAAGGTACTAAAGCTAAGAAAGTAGATACAGATGTATATGCACCAGATATAACAGTTAATATAACTGGTAAAGAATTCTACTATCTAACAGATTATGAATCTTTAAGTGGAAAACTAATGCTTAGTAAGAATGGTTCTAAACCAAAACAAATAGCTAAAGATATTTATTCATATACTTATATTAATGATAACTTACTATATTACTTGAAAGATTTTAACTCATCAAAGATGTATGGTGACTTATATCGTTACACTGGTGGTAAATCATTAAAAATAAGTGAACAAATAAAAAGACTTAGTAATCCACCAATAAATTACAAATTTAAATAAAAAGAAGATTAAATCTTCTTTTTTAATGCTATAATACATACATACAAAAGGAGGGTTATTATGAAAGAAATAATCTACGAAGCAGATAACTATCAAATACATACTTATAAATTAAGAAAGTATAAACATAGTACAATAAGAATCTACTTAACAAGACCTTACAAAAAAGAAAGAGCAGCAGTATCATTATTACTACGTAACTTACTCTTATATTCAACTAAAAAACTAAAACATGAAGAATTTGTAAAAGAACTAGGTATTCTTTATAGTCCTAGTATTGGTATAAGAGGTAATAGAGTTGGTGAAATGTCTGTTGATCAATTAACACTTAATTTCTTAAATCCTAAATACTGTGAACCAGGTTACTTAAGAAAACTTCTAAATCTATTCAAAGATGTTATCTATAACCCTAATATCAAAAATAACAAATTTAATGAAGAATACTTAGAAGTAATAAAAACAAGAGTTATTAATAACATTCGTCAAGATATCGAAGATCCTGCTTATCTATGTCGTAAAAAAGCTTTAGAAGCTATGGATAAAGATAGCTTATCTTCATATACTATAACAGAAGAAGAAATAATGAATGTTACCCAAGAAGACTTAATTAATGAATATAGTAGAATGTTTGAAGAATATGAAGCTACAGCTTATGTTGTTGGTAACGTTAACACAAAACAAATAGCTAACTTCATTGCTAAAAACTTTAAATTCAAAAAACATAACTATGATAAAAAACTAGAATACTACAACAAAGTACGTGATGAAGTACTAGATAAAGAAGAAGTAGGTGACTACCTACAACAAAATATTCGTATGATCTTTAATATTGATATGGAATATAAAAATCCTAAAATGAGATATGTTGTTCCGCTTATCTATAATAACATTCTAGGTGACAATGGTTTAAAATCTCGTTTATTCATATCAATTAGAGAAAAGAACTCATTATGTTATGCGTGTCGTTCAATGGTTTCAATTGATGATCACTTACTATCTTTTGCAGCTGGTATTAATGGCTCTAAAAAGAAAGTAGTAAAACTAGTTAATAAAGAAATTGAAAAAATGAATGAAGGTAAAATAACTAAAAAAGAAATCAACAACGCTATCAAAACACGTGTTGATATCTTAAAAGAAACAAAACAAGAAATAGGTAATATCATTTACTATAACTTCTATCATAATTTTACTGGTGAACCAGATATCGACGAAAGAATCGAATTATTTAAATCAGTTACAGTAGAAGACTTAGTAGAGTTTGGTAAACACTTAAAACTTAATACTGTATTCTTATTAAAAGGAGATGATAATAGTGGAAAAAATTAGTATAAATAAAATTGATGAAACTATCTATCATGAAGTATTAGATAATGGTTTAAATGTTTACATTCATGTTAATAAAGATCACAAAGTCTTTAGAGCAGCTTTAACTGTTAACTATGGTGGTAAAGATACAGCGTTTAAACTAAATGGTAAAACATATACTGTACCTCAAGGTATTGCTCACTATCTAGAACACACAAACTTTAACATGCCAGGTGGTAAAAAAGCTGAAGACATGTTTGAAAAGATTCATACAGTAAATGTTAATGCTTATACTAATCAAGACTTTACTAGTTTTCATATAACATCTTTAACACACTTAAGAGAAAATATCGAATACTTAATTGAATACGTAATGACACCATACTTTACTGACAAACTAACAGACAAAGAAAGAGGTATCATTGCTCAAGAAATTCAAAGAAGTAAGAATAATATTGATCGAAATGAATACTATTCATTTATGAATGCTTTATTAAAAGAAGATCATGAAAAATATACTGTTCTAGGTGAAGAAGAGGATATTAATAAAATAACAGCTAAAGATCTAGAATTCGTTCATAAAACATTCTATCATCCAGAAAACATGGTCATGGTTGTTAATGGTAATGTTGATCCAACTAAAGTAATTGAAATAATTAAAAATAAATTTAAAGAATTCAAATATGATAAATGGATTAAACCAGAAATAATAAGTCCAAAAGAACCGAAAGAAGTAAATCAAAAAGAAGTAACAATCTATGAAAACGTAGCAATCCCTCGTATTGATATTGCTTACAAAATGCCTCGTACATTATTTAAAGACCTATCTAAATATGAACAAGATCATTATGTCTACATAATCATGAATCAAAACTTCAATAACCAAACAGAATTTAACTATAACTTAAAGAAAGATAAAATAGTTAAAAGTATTTATGGTACTGTTGAAGAATTTGATGATTATGTTTGTTTATATGTTTCAGCTGAAGCTTTACAACCAGACTTAGCTATTGAAAAGATAAAAGAAAAGATTCATAACTTAGAATTAGATGAAAGATCACTATTATCATATAAACATGATAATGTCTCATCAATGATAACTGGTTTTGATCAAAGTGAAATCGGTAACCATATAACATATGACTTAATGAGATATGGTCGCATCATAAATGATGCTTATGATATTCATAATAATGTAACTAAAGAAAGACTAGAAGAACTAATAAGTCGTTTCGACTTATCAGAATGTTCTGTTCTAAAAGTTTTACCAAAAGAAAAAAGAGATTAAATAATCTCTTTTTTTTATTATCTATTGTAGTATTCAACAACAAGAGTTTCATTAACTTCTTGGTTAAGTTCAGATCTGTCAGGAATTCTAACAAATTTACCACTTAACTTATTCTTATCAAATTCAACATAAGCTGGAGTTTTTAAAGTAGCTTCAACAGCTTCTTTAATAGCTTTGTGATCTAAAGATTGTTCTTTAACACTAATAACATCTCCAGGTTTACATTCAAATGAAGGAATATCTGTTTTAACACCATTTACAGTAATATGTCCATGGTTAACAACTTGTCTAGCAGCTCTACGAGTTCTAGCTAAACCTAAACGATAAACTAAGTTATCTAATCTAGATTCAAGTAGAATTAATAGGTTAGTACCAGCAGGACCTTCCATTTTAGAAGCTCTATCGAATAACTTATGGAATTGTTTTTCATTTAAACCATACATCATTCTGATTTTTTGTTTTTCAGCAAGTTGTTCACCATATTCACTTAACTTACGTCTTTTGTCATTTCCATGAGCACCAGGAGCGTAAGGACGTTTAGCAAGTTCTTTACCATTTTCTAAAGTAGAGAAACCTAAACGACGTGATACTTTGTAAACAGAACCAGTGTATCTAGCCATAAATAATCTCCTTTCTTAAATTTTTGATATAAAAGACTGTTACAGGTATATTTAGGGAGTTTGTTTAAAATTTTTTCTATGGCAGATAGATACTCATCTACCTTAATAGGTAACAAACACATTAAATTCCTTATAACGCTGCCAAATTACATCGCACTTTAAATTATACAATAAATATGTAAATTGTCAAATGATTTAACACTATAAAATGGTTATAAGTACTATTTAATAATAACTTGTGATATTATTAATATATATTAATAGAATAGGAGGAATACGTTATGAGTCAAACGGCTTACATAGTTGCTGGTGTAACTTACTACATAGTAAGTGTTTTAATTCTTATAATTGTTCTAAATATTCTATCTAACAAAGAGAAAAAGTATTATCAAAAACAAATAACTGACTTAGAAAGAGAAAAGAATCTAATAATATCTAGTCAATTATTATCTGAATTAAATAAAATAGATCAACTTGTTAACACAGAAAAACTACGTCAAGCAGTAGATGAATGGGAAGCTCGTTTTAAACAACTAAAAGAAGAAGAGATTCCTAAAATAACTGATGAACTAATTGAAATAGAAGACTTATTTAATGAAAAAGAATTCAAAAAACTAGATACTCGTTTAGATGAAGTAGAACTAGAAATCTACTATCTAAAATCTCGTTCTAATTTCTTACTAGATGAAATCAAAGAAATAACTACTAGTGAAGAAAGAAATAGAGAAACAATCACTAAACTTAAATCTAAATATCGTCAAGTAGTATCTACATACAATAAGAATAAAAACGATTACAAAGAAGTATGTGCACCACTTGAACTACAATTTGAAAACGTTGATAAACTATTCGTTGCTTTTGAAGATGCAATGGAAGAAAATGAATATGAAGAAGTTAATAAGATTGTTAAAGGTATTGATGATCTAATAGGTAACTTAGAAGTAGTTGTTCATGATGCTCCTAATATCTTATTACTAGCTAAAACATTAATTCCTAACAAGATGGCTGATCTTAAAAAGAATCAAGATAAACTATCTAAAGAAGGATTTAATCTAGATTACTTAAATCTTGATTACAATATTGAAGAAACAAATAAAAAATTACAAGATGTCTTATCAAGATTAAATGTCTTAAATGTTAAAGATTCTATCTTAGAATTAAAAACAATTAATGATTACTTTGATAAGATCTATAGCGAATTTGATTTCGAAAAAGAAGCTAAAACAAAATTCGAAGATCAAACTAGATCTTTACTTGTTAGAGCTAACAAAGTAGAAAAAGATAACAATGCTCTATATCGTAAACTAGATACTATCAAATACTCATATGACTTATCAGATGAAGATGTTAAAGTAGTAGAAGTAATTAGAACAGAAATCAAAGAAATTAAAAAAGTATACAACGAAATAATTGATGCTTATCGTAATAAATCATTCGCTTACTCAAGATTAGTTAAAGAAACTAATAAACTAAGTAATGACTTATCTAATACAGAAGAAAAATTCAAACTAGCTTACAAATCATTAGGTACATTAGAAGATGATGAACGTCGTGCAAGAGAAGAACTTAACTACATTAAATACATCATCTTAAAAGCTAAAGATCGTATTAATGATTACAAGTTCCCTGAAATACCTAATTCATATTATGTTGAACTTGAAGAAGCAAACGTAGCTATTGATTACATGGTTGATGAATTAAATAAAAAACCAATCTCTATTAAAACTCTTAATATCAGATTAGATACAGCTCGTGACTTATCATTAAAAGTACTTAATACTGCTAATGAATTAGTTAAAACTGCTATGATGGTTGAAACATCTATTATCTATGGTAATAGATATCGTCCACTTAATAATAATCTAGATATCGAATTAACTAGAGCAGAAGAATTATTTAATCGTGGTGAATATAATAAATCACTAGAAACAACAATCAGAGCTATTGAAGAAATAGAACCTGGTATCTATAATAAACTACTAGAAGCTGTTAAAAAATAACAGCTTTTTTATTGTCTAAAACTAACCGATATATTATAATTAATAATAGGTGATAAACATGATATATTTAGACTATTCCGCAACTACACCTGTTAATAAAGATGTACTTAATAGTTATATAAAAGCTACTAATGATTATATTGGAAATGCAAATTCCATACATGCCCTAGGAGTACAATCTAAAGTATTACTTAATAGTGCTACTAAGCAAATAGCTGATCTTTTAGGTATCAGTGAAGAAGAAGTAATAATAACAAGTGGAGCAACAGAATCTAATAATACAGCTCTAAAAGGTATAGCTCTTTCATATCAAAAATTTGGTAAACATATTATCACATCAGAGATGGAACATCCATCTATCTATAAAATTTGTGAATTCTTAGAAACACAAGGATTTGAAATAAGTTATGTTAAAACTAGTCCAGAAGGAATAGTTGATTTTGAAGACTTAAAAAGATTAATTAGAAAAGATACAATCCTTGTTAGTATATGTGCAGTAAATAGTGAAATAGGTACAAGAGAACCACTTAAAACACTTAGACAAATCATTCATAAAGAAAACCCTAATACTATATTTCACTCAGATATAACACAAGCAATAGGTAAAGTACCTATTAACTTCCATGATATTGATTTAGCATCATTTAGTGGTCATAAAATCTATGCTCCAAAGGGAATAGGTGTCTTATATAAAGCTAAAGACATTCATATGACACCACTTATTCATGGAACAACTAAATATAACGATTTAAGAAGTGGAACACCTGCTTTACCACTAATCGTATCATTATCTAAAGCTCTAAGAATAGCTCTTAGTGATTTAGAAAATAGAGAACAAAAAGTATCTGAATTAAATAAGAAACTAACAACATTCTTTAGAAAATTCCCAGATATCAAAATAAATCAAACATCTTACTCAATACCACACATCTTAAATATTAGTCTAATGAACATTCGTCCTGAAACTTTCGTTCATGCTTTAGAAGATGAAGAAATATATGTTTCAACAAATACAGCTTGTTCTAGTGGTAACATGAGTACAGCAGTAATGTCTTTATATAACGATAAACAACGTTCTCTTCATACATTAAGAATAAGCCTTTCATACTATACAACTAATGATGAAATAGATGAATTCATGCGTGTGTTTGAAGAAAAATATAATGACTTAAATACATTAACATTACCAAAGAAAAAAGAAGATTAAAATCTTCTTTTTTTTAACTCTTCTTAATAATTAAATTATTAATAAGACCTTGGAATTCATTTTTAATTTTTTCTAAACCTTCATGTGTTTGAGATTCAAATCTTAAAGTTAAATTTGGTCCTGTGTTAGATGCTCTAACTAATGCCCAACCATCAGCAAATATTACTCTAACACCATCGATATCAATAAAGTCGTAATTATGTTCTTTAACATAATTCTTAACATCGTTAACAACTTCAAACTTAATTGTATCATCTACTTTAACTTTAATTTCAGGAGTAGAGTAGTACTTATTAATATCTTCTAATTGAGCACTAAATGATTTATCACTCTTACTTAGTATTTCTAACATTCTAAGTCCATTATATAATCCTGAATCTATACCTGGCCATCTATCAGTAAAATACATATGACCACTATATTCACCACCAAAAGGATATTGGTTCTTATTAACTTCAGCTCTTGTATATGAGTTACCAGTTCTAAAACATACTGGTGTACCACCAAGTTTTCTTATTTCATCATCTAAAGCTTTAGAACACTTAACATCATATAAATAACTCTTATTCTTAACTAAATCATTAATTGCTCTAATAAAGATAATCATTGCTTTATCAGCTGAAACAAAGTTTCCTTTTTCATCAATAAAACCAACACGGTCACCATCACCATCAAAACCAATACCAATATCAGCTTTAACTTCTTTAACCTTATCCATTAACATCTTATCATTTTCAATAACAATAGGATCTGGATGGTGGTTAGGGAATGAACCATCTGATTTTTCACATATCATTGTAATATCTAGGTTAGGGAACATCTTATAAACTTCTTCAGCAATAATAGATGTTGTACCATTACCACAATCTAGAACAACTTTAAGTTTCTTATCACCCATATCAATAGAGTCTTTAATATAACTTTCATAGTATTCTCTTGTATCAAATTGTGTTAGTGTACCTTCACCAGTTAAGAATTTACCTCTTAAAGTATAATCTCTAAAATCATAAACTTGTTCACCACGAGCATTACCTAAAGAATCAAAACTAAACTTAAAACCATTATCATCTTTAGGGTTATGACTTGCTGTAACCATAATACCAATAATAACATTCGTTTTCATACAACCAAAGTAATACATTGGTGTTGTACATAAACCAAAATCTATTACATTACAACCAGAATCAAGAATACCTTTAATTAAACTCTTACTTAAACTAGGACTTGATAATCTATTATCATGGCCAGTACCACAAATATTTCTTTTTAATTTTTCTTGAATATAAGAACCATAACTTCTACCAATCTTATAAGCTGCATCCTCATTAATTTGCGTAGGGTATACACCTCTTATATCATATTCACGGAATATAGTTTCATCCATAAACTTTACAACTCCTTTATTATTAAATAAATTATACCATAAGTTAAAATAATTGACATTATAAAAACTAAATAATATAATACTTTAAGAAAGCAATTGATGAAGACGTTAAGTATTAAATACTTACCAGAGAGTTATTCATATTGGTGAAAGAATAATTAAGGAAAGATACTTAAAGATCACTTCTGATGTGTTATTTTGAAAGTAGTAAAAATAAACGTTACTCGCGTTAAGAGTTAAAGTGTATGAATAAAGTATTCATAAATTAAGGTGGTACCATGGAGTTTATCTTCACCCTTAAATTATGAATACTTTTTTTATTTATAACAAGGAGGAATAAAAATGAAATTTAAAGAGTTAGACAAACGTCCAACAGCTGAAGTTGAAGCTTCAATCTTAAAAGGATGGAAGAAAGATAATATCTTAGAACAATCTACTGTTAATCGTGAAGGTAATGAAAACTGGGTATTCTATGATGGCCCAATTTACGCTAATGCTAAACCTGGTATTCACCATGTATTTGCTAAAACAATCAAAGATTCATTCTGTAAATACAAAGTAATGCAAGGTTACAAAGTAGATCGTAAGATAGGTTTAGACTGTAATGGTTTACCAATTGAATTCAATGTAGAAAAGAAACTAGGAATCAATGGTAAAAAAGATATCGAAGCTATGGGTATTGATAAATTCGTCGAAGAATGTAAAAAGAATACAGCTCTAAATATTGATGAAGTAAATAAAGTAACTGATATGATGGGTCAATTCATCGATGAAGAAAATCCATATATCACTTGTGTTAATGATTATCATGAAACAGAATGGTATTTACTAAAAGAACTTCATAAAAAAGGCTTAATCTATCATAGTAATAAAATTCTTCCATATTGTCCTCGTTGTGGAACAGAACTTGCTAAATTTGAAGTAGATCAAGGTTACCAAGTAGATTCAGTTAACACTGTAATCGTTCCATTTAAAATCGTTGATAAAGATGAATACTTACTAGTATGGACAACTACACCATGGACACTAATGGATAATGTTGCAGCTTGTGTAAATCCTGATTATGAATATATCAAAGTAGATTCAAAAGGATATAAATTCATTCTTTGTAAAGACTTAGCTGATAAAGTTCTAGGTGAAGATTATAAAGTTCTAGAAACATGTAAAGGTAAAGATTTAGTTGGTATTAAATATGAACAATTCTTACCATTCGCTAAAGTAGAAGATGGTAAATCTTTTGAAGTAATAGCTGACTCATATGTTACTAGTGAAGATGGTACAGGTATCGTTCACATAGCTCCTGCTTATGGTGAAGACGATAATAGAGTATGTCGTGAAAATGGTATCGGTTGGACTCAAAATGTTGATCTAGCTGGTAAATATACTGTAGGTCCTTGGGAAGGCCGTCTAGTAACTGATAAAGATCTAGAAATTGAAATTGTAACATACTTAAAAGAAAATGATAAATTATTTAAAAAGATTAAAATAGAACATGACTATCCACATTGCTGGAGATGTAAATCACCATTAATCTACTATGCTAAACCAGCATGGTACATCAAAACAACTGATTACAAAGATAAAATCATTGCTGAAAACAACAAGATTAATTGGTATCCATCATATGTTGGTGAAAAACGTTTTGGTAACTGGTTAGAGAATATGGTTGACTGGGGTATCTCACGTAATCGTTATTGGGGTTGCCCACTACCATTCTGGGTAGATGACGTAACCGGCGAATTTGAAGTTATTGGTTCTCGTGAAGAATTAATCGAAAGAGCAGACCAAGACTTAAAATTCGAAGATATCGACTTACACCGTCCTTATGTTGATAACATAACTCTTACTAACCCTAAAACAGGCAACAAAATGCATCGTGTTCAAGATGTTATCGACGTATGGTTTGACTCAGGTGCAATGCCATATGCTCAATGTCATTATCCATTCGAAAACAAAGAATGGTTTGAAAAACACTTCCCAGCAGACTTTATCGCTGAAGGTGTTGACCAAACTCGTGGTTGGTTCTATACATTACTTGTTATTTCAACATTAATAAGTGGTCAATCATCATTTAAGAATGTTGTTGTAAATGACATGATGTTAGATGAAAATGGTAAAAAGATGTCTAAATCACTAGGTAACATTGTTGACCCAGTAGATATGATGACTACTTATGGTGCTGATAATATCAGATGGTACATGTTATATGTATCTCCAGTATGGACACCACTTAAGTTCTCTGAAACAGGCGTTAAAGAAGTACATAGTAAATTCTTTAACCCATTCAAGAATACATATTCATTCTTCCAAACATATGCTAATATCGATAATATTGATATTGCTAAATGTGATATTAAATATGAAGATAGAGAAGAAATCGATAAATGGTTACTATCTAAATATAATCGTTTAGTAAAAGAAGTAACTGAATCATTTGATCATTATGATTTAAATGAAGTAGTTAAGAATATTACATCATTTGTATCAGACGACTTATCTAACTGGTACATCAGAAGAAATAGAGATCGTTTCTGGTCTTCAGAATTTGATAACTCTAAAAAAGCTGTATATAAAACAACTTATGAAGTACTAGAAGGATTGTGCCGTTTATGTGCTCCAATAATCCCATATACAACTGAAGAAATCTATCAAAACTTAACTGGTGAAAAATCAGTTCACTTAGCTGACTATCCAGTATCTAATGAAGACTTAATTAATGATCATATTGAAGAAAGAATGGACTTAGTAAGAAGTTTAATCTCAGTAGGTCGTTATGTAAGAGAAGAAACTAAGATCAAAGTTAGACAACCATTAAGTGAAGCATTACTAGATGGTAAAAATGAAAAACTAATAAGTGACTTAGTACCATTAATCAAAGAAGAATTAAATATCAAAGAAGTTAAATTTGTTAAAGACTTACATGAATACATGAACATGTCTGTAAAACCTAACTTCAAAGTAGTTGGTAAAGAACTTGGTTCATTAGTAAAAGAATTCCAAACTAAACTAGAATCATTATCTGAAGAAGAAGTTATTAAATTATCTGATAACGAAACAATCACAATGACTTTAGGTGATGAAGAAAAAGAAATAACTAAAGACATGGTTGAAGTTAGAATATCTTCTAAAGAAGGCTTCGATGTTGGTATGGAAAACAATAACTTTGTTATCTTAAATACTGAACTAACAGAAGACTTAATTAGAGAAGGTTTAGCAAGAGAACTTGTATCTAAAGTTCAACAATTAAGAAAAACAAAAGACTTCAATGTTGAAGATCGTATTCATTTATATTATTCTTCTGATGAAGATATGGATAAATGTATTGAAGAATTTAGTGAATATATCAAACATGAAACATTATCACTTGATATCACTAAAAAAGATGGTTTAAAAGATAATTATGACCTTAATGGACATGATTGTTTAATCGATATAGAAAGATAGTTAAAAACTATCTTTTTTTATGCCTCTTATGTTATAATTAATAATAGGTGATAATATGAATACTAATCCAGAAGAAAAACTTAATAACGAAGTAGAAGAAAAAACTTTAAATCAAGTGGAAGAGAGTAATGTAACACCTGATCTTCCTATAACTAAAGAAGAAAGTAAAGCCCCTGATCAAATCGAAATACCTCAAAAGTATTACGATAACTTAGCAAAAGAAGAACAAGCTAAGAAAGAAGCTGAAGAACAAAATGTTATTGAAGAACAAAATAGACAAGCTGCTTCTGCTCAAAATAATAAAACACTAATTCTAGCACTTATTAATGCTGTAATTATTGGTATAACATTTATTGGGACAGTTAATATTAATCACTACCTTTTCTTCTTAGGCGTTCTTATAATACCTGTATTAAGTATTATCCTTGCTCTTAAAGATAAAAATGAGAATATCTATCCTGTAACAGCCTTCTTAGGTGGTATCTTTAGTGGTGGTATTCTATACGTTTACTATGC
>CADBLZ010000107.1 GCA_902795675.1 uncultured Erysipelotrichaceae bacterium | reverse complement strand
TATTAAATATAAATCTTCATTTTCTATTTTATACATCATAGCTTCCATTTCTGGGAATGACATAACTCCAGTAACTACATCAGCATGAATCATGAATGGAGGTATAGCATAAGTAAATCCTTTATCTATCATGAAATCTCTTGCATAAGCAATCATTGCTTCATGTAATCTTGCTATATCACCTAATAAGTAATAGAAGCCTTCTCCTGAAGTTCTTCCAGCTGCTTCTTTATCCATACCATTAATCGCATTAATTATATCTGCATGATATGGTATTTCATATTTAGGAACTACTGGTTCCCCAAAACGCTCTACCTCTACGTTTTCAGTATCATCTTTACCAATAGGTACAGATTCATCAATAATATTTGGTATTACCATCATACGATCTTTAATTTCTTTATCTAATTCTTCTTTTTGATTAGTAAGTTCAGTTACTTCATCACCAATATGAGCTATTTCATCTTTAATCTTATTAGCTTCATCAATCTTTTTATCTTTCATAAGAAGACCAATTTCTTTACTCTTCTTATTCTTTTCAGCAGCTAAATTGTCTGCTTTAGTTTGGATTTCTCTTACCTTTATATCTAATTCATAAACTTCATCTACTAAAGGTAACTTTTCATCTTGAAATTTCTTTTTAATATTTTCTTTAACTAATTCTCTATTCTCTCTTATTAATTTAATATCTATCATTATTATTCCTCCTCATCAAAATAATTAAAGTCTAGTTTTCTACTTCTAGTTTTAGGTTTCATATTTGAATTTGTTGATAACTCCGTATTAGCAGCATCTAATTGTTCTCTTTCATATTCATCAATTAAGAAAACTAATTCTTGTACCTTAGCTTCTTCAATCTCTTTTCCATACTTAACACCAGTAACTTGAAGAACACATTCATCTTCTTCATCTAAATATGAATGAGTACCAATTAAACGATGTTTCTTATCTGAATATGTAGCATCATAGAAATCATATACATCAGGTAATTTAGTCTCACCTACTAAATGAATTTTCTTTTCTCCTTCTTCGGAATAGAAGTGACCTGTAACAAGTGTATAACGAAAACTTTCTGGATCATAACCTAAGCCTTCAAACTTGCCGTCTGGCGACACTAATAGTTCGCCATCTAAATTATATCCTTTTGTACTTCTACAACTAAATTCCTTAATAACTGCTTTTTGCATAAAAACCTCCTAAATAAAAAAAGAATGATACCTAAGGAGTGCAAACGCACGGTACCATCCTTTATTTAACTCACTTGCGATAACGGCCTTAACCGGTAGCTATTAACTACTCTAAGAAAGTAGATTCAAGTATCTTATTCATTTACTTTCACCAACCGTAAACTCTCTAAAGAATAAACTATACTTTACTATTCTTTCCTCAACAATTTATAACACTATTTTAGTAACATATTAACCTTTTGTCAATTACATATCCAACTTAATAATAGAGTAAATAGCAAATAGAATTAATAATATCGTAATTGTTAAAATAAATGCTACAACACCAACAATAATTGTACTACCTCTATTATCTTCAAAGATATTATCATTATCATAGTTATCAAGTAATGGCATTACACGATTATTAAATAACATGTTATTATCTTCAAATAATGTCTTATCTTCTTCACTAACTGGATTACTAACACGATACTTATTTAATCCTTCTGTAATATACATAATATTATCTGTTACCATTCTATGATACAGATTATAATCTTCATATTCTAAATGTTCTTTAATAACTTCATCAAATATCTTAATTAACTTATTTTGATTATCAACAATCATACTAAATAACTCTTTAGTATATTTATAATAACTATCTAATAAAACACTTATTAAGTCACCCTTATTAACAATATAGAAGTTTAATAATACTTCATCATCTTCAACTAAATCTAAGATAATATTACACTTATTATATGTAAGTGATAACTCATAAGTATATTTTAAAGAACTCTTATCAATTAACAAACCTATATTAGTTAAATCATTCTTAATATTATTAGTTAATAATTCAAATAAAACATAATTTAAATATTGTCTCTTTATTTTCTCTAAATTATCTTTTGTAATATCTGGTAAAACACTAAATAAGTTTAAAACATAATCAATATTCTTCTTAATATCATCTAACTTATTAACATTAATAATACCTTTCTTCTTACATTTATCATGGAAGACTTTTAAAGTATTCTTCTTAGTAAACTTACTAGATTCTTCTAATACAAATTGTAATGTATCTTCTAAAGATAAGAACTTCTTATTATCTATTTCTAACGATTCATTTAATGTACCTTCTGGTTCCATATCTTTATTAAATATTCGATATGTTTTAGCATATGGAATATTTAAAATATAAGCCATATCACTCATAATTAACTCATAATCATTATTTGTACTATTATGTTTTTTATAAGCTGTTCTCTTCTTATTTAACTTAACTTCTACTAGATCATCATTAATAACTTTTTCATCTGATATAAAAGCTTGTTCTAGAATCTTCTCACCCATATGATAAGATAGTAAATAATAATTATTGTTCTTACTTAACTTATCTATACTAGCAATATAATATTCTTTTAATGATGCTAAATGACTATTATGATTAACTTTTCTAACTTGATTACTAAACTCGTTATCAATCTTATTCTTAATAACATCTAAAGGTTTATTAGTAGATAATAACTTATCAGCTAACTTATTGATCTTTTCATCACTATAATTTTTACCTAATTCTTCTAAAGAACTAAGTCTTAATTTAATGTGATTTATAATCTCATCTCTCTTATTAATCATAACGTCACCTCTATTCTATTTAATTATACCATAAAATAACTACTTTATCTTCCCAAATGGAATTAAAGAGAAGATAATCTTAGCATTAATATCATCATACTTAATAGAACCTACTTCAAGTATTCTACTATCCAAACTATCAACTCTATTATCACCTAAAACAAAATAACTATTTTGTGGAACAGAATAAGGTAAAGTAATCTCTACTTCTCCACGCGCCTTTGTCTTAACATATTCTTCTTCTAAAACTTCACCATTAATAGTAACTGTACCATCTTCTAAAATATCTACTTCTTCACCTGGTAAACCAATTACCCTCTTAATAGATTTTTGCCCATCTCTATTAAAACAAATAATATCTCCTCTACTAATCTTACCAACTTCCATTCCTAGAACAATATCTCCTTCGCTAAAAGTTGGTTCCATACTAGTACCACTTACTTTATAAAATCTAAATATGAAGACTGCTATAACTACGATAAACAAAAATATAACTGTAACAATCATAAATCTATTTTGTTTCATATTATCACCATAATAATTATAACATAAAAAAAGAAGGTATTTAACCTTCTTAGTTTAATTAGTTTTGAGCATAATTTAATTTGTATGTAAATGAAACAACGCTATCTTCTGTAGGTAATTGTGCTGGAGTAATATCATCAGAGAAATCAATTCTAACTTTTAATCTAGCAACTTTTTTAGCGTCTAATAAATCATTTTTAGCAGGAATACCACTAACTGTATCAGTAACTGCAGTGAATGGATCAGCTATATAAGCAGCAACTGGTGTTGTATAACTATAAGAATAAGTAATATATTCTTTTTGTTCATCAGTTAATGTATTAGTTTCTTCAATACTTTGTAGAATAGCATTTAAAGTACCAGCATTTCTAATATCAGTTTCAAATTCATAGAAATCACCAGGTTGAGCTAATGTAATTGAATATGTAATTTTTGTTTTATCTGTTGGATCAATAGCAGCAGTTCCTGTAGCTGAACCAGTAGCAACATCTAGATTTTCAAAATGAATATCCCATCCTACTTTTGAGATTGTTGTACTACCATTAATTGATAGTGTAGTCTTTAATGCAGAATAACCGGCACTAATACCAAAAACTAATAATGCAAAAATACCTACTAAGAATAATCTGTTTCCAAATAAACTATTTTCTTTTCTTTTCATAAATTACACTCCTTATCTTCTTAATTATAAGTTTAATACTAACATTTTTGTTTTACAATAGATAAACACTTGATTTACACTATTTTCTCTTTGGAAGTGCAAACTCTTCGTCAACTGCGCTATTTGCTTCTTCCTTATCGTTTAAGCTCTTAAGTTTCTCTTTCTTCCATACAGGTGACACTTTGTATTCTTTATCATCTTTACTAACAAAGACACCTGTCTTATCTAAGTTATTAAACTTCTCATATTCTTTAACATCACTATTTTTTTCTAATTCAGCTAAATACTCTTCTAACGGTGTAACCATTTCATCATCATACTTCTTTATTAATATATAAGCTTCCTCTTTATTAATTAATATGAATTCAGCATAATCATCTTTAAAGATATAAAATATTGGTTTCTTAAACTCATATTCAGCATTTACTAAATCTCTAAAAGAAGATGCATTAACAATCTTCTTTTCTTCTAAATTAGGAAGATCTAATATATTTACTAAGATTGAATCATAAGTCTTAATAATACCTGTTATTTCACTCTTAAACTTCGTATAAGGATTCTTATTATCCTTATTATTAATAAATAATAAAATTGTTGTAAATAAAGTAAATACTAAACCAAATATAGCTAAACTATATTCACTTAGGAAAACCATAGTTAAAGTAAAAATACTACATATGAAGAATAATAAAATGATTACTTTTCTATCTAACTTCATTTGGATCACCTTCTAAATAATCTTTAACCCATATTGTTGGATAAGCAACATATCTTACTCTAAACTTGTACTTACCAATAAACTCTTCTTCACTTAGATTTCTTGTCTTAACATTTTCTTCATCGTTACTCTTTTCAATTTCTGTTTTAATTTGAACAGCACCATCATTAGTACTATAAACACGATCAATAATAATGTATTTACCAGATTGGTAAGCTATAATATCTCCTTCTTTTAAATCTTCAAGCTTTATTTTTTTATAAACTAATGCCGCATCTCCTCTATCAACTGTTGGACTAATAGCACTAGTATCAACACCAATTAGTTGATAATTGAAATACTTAGAGATTAAAGCTACAAACATAAAAACAATTATTAACAAAGGAATATCTAGTAAGATTAATCTAAGTCTCTTATGTTTACTTTCCTTACCACTTAAATACTCATTAATACATCTACTTGCACTTATGAATATAAAGATCGGTAAAATAATACCTATAATACATGTTAAATAATTACCAACATCAGGTATTAATGGTACAAAGTATATAAATAAACTAGTTGGTAATACATAAACTAAACATGGTTCCCAACCTACTTGATAACTTAAATAACTTAAAACAATGTTCTTAACAATAATTGGAATAATAACAACTGTTAAATAAACAAATATCTTTAATAGATTACCACCCATAAAATGATAATTAATAATAATATCTAATAAAATAATAAAGATTGTACATAAACTAACTTTCTTAATTGATTCCTTATTACTATTAATAAAGATATATCTAAATATTTCTAAAGAAACAATACTAACAAATGGTATAAATAGATTTTTTAAAATACTTAGTATATTTAAAGAATAAGCATTCTTTAAATAACCAGTTAAAAAACCTAATAAATAAATTGTACTAAAGTATAAAAATACACCTATAGCTACCCTAACTATTACTTTCTTTCTTACTTCATTCATTGAATATGTTTGAAAGCCATAAAATAAATAACTAACAAACATAAGACACACAGTAAATAAACCAGAAAGAATTAAACTATAATTAGGAATATACTTAACTATTAAGAAAAAATATAATAAAGCATATATGATAATAGATGTAAAAATAACTAAATTCTTTTTATTCTTTTCTTTCTTCATAATTACACCTACGCTTCAATATAGATTAACTTATATTCCAAATCTAATACAGCTCCATTAGATGGAAGATCTTCTGGATCAAGTTCACTACTATCTTTAAACTTAACTATAACTTTAATCGTCTTCGATTCTTTACTATCTAAAGTATCATTAATCTTAATCTCTGAATTATCAATATATCTAACTGAATAGTTTAAATATCTTAATTGTGTACTATTTAATTTCGTACTAATAATATCGTATAACTTAGCATCCATTGAACCAGTATTAACTACATCAACTATGAAGCCATAAAACTCACCTGGATTATTTAATCTAACAGAATATACGATATCTGTTTTACTATCTAAAATAGTTGCTGGTCTTACAGCATTAACAGAACCAGTTACAACTTTTAAATTTTGAAATTCAATATTCCAATCTGGCCTTTCTATTTCCTTAATACCGTTAACAGGAATACCTAAGTTAACAGCTAAAGCTGCATAAGCAATAGAAACACCAACAAGTAAAAATAATGACAAAACAATATATAAAGCTCTAAAACGATTATTATGTTCATTCTCTTGTGTTTTAGTTTTAACTTTATCTTGTTTAATATCTTTTAAATGTCCTTCAGTTTCCATAAACACATCTCCACTATTATATTAATAATATCATATTATAAATAAAAAAAGTAAACTATTTAAATAGATTACTTTTCACTTGATACTAATAATTTATCATTTTTAATAATTAGATTAATCTTAATTTCATCATCTACTTTACCATTCATATCTTTAATATGTTCTTTATTAACATATTTCTTAATAGATGATATTTTAGCTTCACCTTTTAAATAACTAAATATTTCATCAGTTATCTCTTTCTTACTATTAGAATCGTTATAATAATTTAAAATATCGTATGGATTTTTAACTATAAGTTTCTCAAAAACAATTGTAAATTTATTTTTACTATTCTTTTTAATACTCTTAACTTCATATTTGATAATTGGCATATTAGCAATATCTAATCTAGTATAAGAATTACTATATTTGAAAGTTCCATCACTACTATTATAACTAATGCCTTTACTAAGCATTCTATCAGTAATACCTATATCTATAACATTATCTGTTGATACATCAACATCAAAGTAATTATTAATAACATCTATTACTTCATCCATCTCAAATGTATCATCATCACTATTATTATATAAGTATTCAACAGCGAAGTTAATATACTTACCTTCATCATCATAATCATAGATTTCATCTAAATAATTACCAATATTATCAGTAAATTCATTTATTTTAACTTTTTCTAGATTACTTAAATGGGTATTAATAAAATAGTTTAAAAGTAATAATATTCCTACTATAGCTATAATAGCTACAATAACAATAGTAACATTTTTCTTATTCTTAAAAAATTCTTTCATACCATTACTCCCTATTTAACTTGATTAATCTTTAACTTGTTATCAATAACAGCAATTGTTACTTTAACTTCTTTATCTTTCTTAGAAAACTTATTTATATCATTACTATCAATACTCTTAACAAAACTATATAAAGAACCGCTACCAGCTAAATAGTTACGGAAAGGAACTATATCTACTGGTTCTTCTACTTTAGCATTATTTTCTAAATAATAGTTTAATACTTCATAAGGATCATTAATAACATATTTTTGATATGTAATAATATATTTTTTTCTATTCTTCTTATTAATTTTATTAACATGATAATAATTAACACTAGTTTCTGCAATATCAGTTGGATTACCATGAACACTATTAATAGTGTACATTAACTTTTGACTATCATAAGTAATATTCTTAGATAACATAAGTGGTGTAATACCAACATCTATTAATTCATCTTTATTTATCTTAATATCAAAATTATCTTTAATAAAGTTGTACATATCTTCAATACTCATAGTATTGTCATTATTTTCGTATAGATTATAATCTAAACTATAAATAATATATTTATCAACTTTATCTGTATCTAATAATAAATCATCTAAGTAGTAAACAATTTCATCACTTCTACTTGTTAATTCTTTTTCTTCAATACTAGATAATTTTTTTATACCAACAAGATAAATAATAGTTATTATTAGGAATACTAAAACTAGTATTCCTAATAAAGCTATTACAGGATTCTTTTTTATCTTATCTTGAAGATTGTTTAGTAGCACTTTGGTTTTATCCAAAGCACTACTAAATCCCTTCTTAATTTTACTTAAAAACTTTTTCATAAGCGACTCCTATTTAATGAATGTTAAGACTGTCTTACTATAAGCAGACTTAATATAATATGTAACGCCCTCTTCAAATTCTGTAATATCAGTTTGAACATAATTATTATCATCTAGGATATAATATGTCTCACCTTCAGTATAACTATCAGCAATTTCATAAATTGGAGTAGTTCTTGGTTCATAATCTTTTTCTGTTCCAGTTAAGATATCACCATCACTCTTGAATGATGTTGAAGTGATAAACTTACCATCATAGTAGAAGTAAGAACCATTACCGATTGATACACCAATACCTGTTGTACTTCCTGTTGAAGTAATACTTGGTGAATTAGGATCCATTGTAGCAGCATCTGTACCAGCACCATCGTAAGTACCTTGATATACATAACCTGAACTAATTCTTATACCATAAGTTGTAGGAGAATTTGTACTGATTAATTCGCCACCTAATAGATTTAATGTACCAGTATCAACATAAGCACCATAAGCAGCTACAGAAGCACTTGATAAGTAAGTACCTGAATTATTTGTAGCATTACCAGATTCAACATAAATACCATATGAATCATTATTAGCTTTAATATCATAAGTACCATTTTCATTAACAATGTTACCAGAGTAAGCTCTAATACCCATAGATGTGTAATTATCATGAACACTAGCATTAACATTAGATACTCTTGCATCACTAGTACTATCTTGATGTATTGCCATACCTCTAGCAAATACACTAATATCTATCTTATCATAGTTAGATGTTAAGATACCGTGGTTAACAATACCATAACCCCATTTATCGCCACTTGACGCTCTAGAACCAGTACCTATATAAGTGTTATTAGTTGAAGTAAGTGTTCCAGTATTATGCATTACATGTACATCGTTACCATATTGATATGTATTTTCACTTATAATCTTACTATTCTTGAATGTCATATTACCTGAATTGTTATATACATAAACAGAATCGTAAGTATAAACTGAATAAGAACTTATTAAACCATCAATTGTACTGAAACCTTTATTTACTAAATAACCTTTATGAGTACCACCATTAATATTTAGCTTACCATTAGAATTATTGTTATATAAGTAACCAGTCATTGTACAATCATTAACTGTAACTTTACCAGTATTATAAACATATACAGCAGCAGCTCCTGAAGTAATTACTGAATCAGATATTGTTGATTCATTAATAGAACTATCATAAATAGCATAATTACTTCCGTTAATAATTGCATCTTCGATAGTAAATTTACCAGAGTTAATAATAGCTTGATTTGATGCACCAATTACATTATTAGTAACATTTAATACACCTGAATTGTTAACACCATTACTACCCTTAACAGTTACATTCTCAATTGATAATGTTCCTGTATTATTAAATACTGTACCATTATTGTTTCTAATTGATCCTTTAACAGCACCGCTACCTAAATCAACAACATTTAATGAACCATTAACAGTAATTGTCTTTGTCATAACAAGTGTATGACCATTCATATCAAATGTTAAAGACTTATTATTAGGTATTGTTACAGAATATGAAATATTCTTATCAGAAATAAACTTAATAGTATCACCATTATTTGCTTCATCAATCGCAGCTTGTAAGTTTACAAAGTCTTCACTTGTAGTTTGATTATTAACGAACGCTGTTTCTTCAGTTAAGTAAACTGTTCTACTATTATTACTTGCTTGAACATTGTAACCATACATCGCTTTATCATAAAGTCTAGCATTACCGATATAACCAGTTCCACCACCAGCAGCATCGATATGACCAGAACCAGCTCCACCGTAGTAGCCACCGCCACCACCAGTAGAAGCTCCGCCTTCACCACCGGCACCACCTTGACCGAATGAACCACTAGCACTAGCAGTATAAGTACTAATACCTCCACGGCCTTGAAGAGCACCATTACCTGGTGAATAACCGTTAGAAGTTTGACCATTTTGACCAACGAATCCACCAGCGTTTCCGCCGCCGCTTCCGTTGAAGCCACCGCCACCACCACCGGCAACGATTAAGATACTATCTCTATTATTTTCTAATGTTGATAATAAACCAGGAACAGTAGCTATATGAGTAGCTCCACCACCTGAACCATATGTTCTTCCACAGCAGCTTTGACCGTTAGTATAACCACCACCGTTATAACCACCAGGAACACTTCTAACTGTACTAGCAGGTGTTGCTCCACCTTTACCACCAACATTAATATATAATATTTCATCTTTTGCTAAATCTATTAAACCTTCTGAGTAAGAACCTAAACCTGAAGTAGAACTATTATTACCACCTTGTGCACCCCATACTTCTAATTTGTATGTACCAGCACATTCAGTATTAAATATTCTTTCTCTTCCACTATAATCGAATAAGAATTCACGACCTACTTGTGTACTACAATAAGTACTGTTATATAAGTATCTAGCATAGATATTAGTATCATAACTAATAACATCAGTAGCTTTTACTTTATTAACAAATTCATCATCATAATACCAACCAGCGAATACGTAATCTCCAGATTCGATTTTAGGAGTTTCTAAAGATCCCATAGTATCGCTATTTCTTATATAAATACTATCAGATGACATAGTACCTAGATGATAATTGAATGTTACTTTATTATATTCAACATAAGTTATTTTTGCATAACCATTACCACTATTACCTACCATAGTAGATGTTCCGTCATGAGTTGGCATTTCTTTATTACCAGCAATCATGACAGCATTAATAAATTTCTTACCACTATAGTGATATGAACATGTAATATCAGTTGTTCCTTCTTCACAAACGTCACCATTTGAATCTAATCTTGGACTGATATCATCAGCAGACTTAATAGCAATTGCACCTTTGTAACCAGATATGTAAGATGAACCTCCACCTGCACCATTAGCACAAGTAGCAGCACCACCAGGATAATATCCATTACCACCAGCACAACCACCATCACCTATACCAAATGATGGACTTGTATAGCTTTCAGCTTGTCTACCACCAGTAGCAGTTTGTGAACCACCTCTAGTTCCGTTTCCAGCTCCACCAACTAATTCTCCACCATATCCATTATAAGTACCAGCACCAGAACCACCAGCTACCATAATACGAGATACAAGTGATTCTTGAGAACGCCAGTTTCCAGATACTAATCTGAAGTCTGTTGCTCCACCACCTGGATAACCACCACTATTACCTGTACCAGCATTGAATGATGAAGTATTACCGCTAGTATTCATACCTCGACCAACGTAAACATAAATTGTTTCGCCTTCATCAAGATGAACCATACCAGAAGTATAAGCTCCCTTACTGTTAGTAGAATTTGAGTAACCTTGTGCACCCCAAGCTTCTAATTTATAGTAACCAGAAACTGGTGCAGTAAATGTTTGAACATCACCAGTGTAATCAAACATATGAATAGTTAATAATTCATCTGCTTCTTCTGGACTAATTGATACTTTATTTTCAGAATCAGCAACATAATCTGTTTGTGTTAAGCTTGTAGCCATATCACTTGCTACACTCTTATATGTTAATTTAGCATAACCATTACCTATCTTAGCACCTTCAGATACAGGTTCTGAATCTGCTATAGTTGTTGAATAAGTTTTAATTAGTTCAGCATCATGTTCATTAATAGATAATTCATAACCAGATCTAATATTAGTAAAGTCTCTATTATTAGCTTGAATATCTCCAGTAATAACACCACCATAGAAGTTAACAGTACCAGCAGAATTATAAATACCATATAAACCACCAACTAAAGATGGACTAGTAATAGAAACTTCTTCATCTTTATTACCAATGTTAGTAGTTCTACCACTCATAGTTTGATAAACTGCATAGTTTGTTCCAACTATACTTCCGCCATAAATATTCGTTGTTCCAGTTCTGTCGTTATCAGTTATTTGAATACCAATATTACCAGATTCAATATTTACATCATTAATCGTTTGATAAGCATCATATTTTACATAGATACCCATTCCACCAGTTCCAGGTGTTTTAATTGTTCCACCATTATAAATTGATGACCAACCATATTGATATACACCAAACGCATTTGTATGATTTGCTTCAATAACAGCTCCAGGATTCATTTCAAATTCTGATTCTAAGTATACACCAGATGCATTCGGAGCTTTAACATATGCACCATCATTTAATATTAATTTATTGTAGTATTTCCAGATAGCATATCGATCTCTATTTGTACTTGTAGTTGTAACAGTAGCATTTGTTATTGTTGCATTACCACTATAGTAATCATAAATACCATAATCTGCACCAGTTACAGATCCACCATTTATCGTTAAACTTGAAGCGCTGCAGTTCCAACAATTCATGTAAATTGCTGTAGCTCCAGTTGATGTAAGTTCACTATCATTGATGTTTACTACTATACCGTTTTGATTTGTGTAAATCGCATGCTCTGATACGTTAATCTTTGCACCATTAACATTAATTGTAGAAGTACTTGCTTCAGAAGCACCAATACCTCTATAACCAGTTATAACAGTATCTTGTTCAACATTTACAACTGAACTACCATATTGAAGAATAGTAGTAGCACTAGCAGTAGTATGTAAATGACCACTTTCTACTGTTAAGTTACCATAATTCCTAATTACATTTGTTTTTAAGTTATTAATCATACCAGTTTTACTATCACTAGAATCTTTAATAGTTAAAGTTCCTTGATTTATTAAAGATTGTGTTGCAGTTAAAGTATGACCTTTTAAATCTATTGTAATATTTTTACCAGCTGGGATTGTTCCAGTTTCTTGAACACTAGAATCTCTGATTACTTCAATTGTACCCTCTTCTTCGATTGCAGCAATTGCTTCATCAAATGAATTATATTCAGTATCGCCAACTCTTAAGAAGCCTTCATGAGTTCCAAGATAGTTAACTAAATATCCATTAACAGGTACGTTATAACCAAACATCATAGTGCCTGAAAGTCTAGATGATCCAACATAACCAGATCCACCACCAGCACCACTGTGTGAACCAGTTCCACCACCGTAGTAGCCACCGCCACCACCAGCAGCATCACCAGGAATTACACTTGAATAACCTTTACCAAATGAACCACTCTTATTTCCAGTAATAACACCATTATTAACTGATGAACCACCAGATGTTTGAGTTCCACCTGATCCATAACCATTTATATATGAATCTCTTGCAGTAGATACGGAAGTAGCTCCTTCATAACCACCACCATGGCCACCATAACCATAGTTAGCAGAGTTAGTATAAGCAGAACCACCGCCACCACCGGCAACGATAATAACATTATCTTTATTATCAACATAGTGATATAATTCACCATTTTCAATTAATGTATCTGTGATAGATGTTGCTCCACCACCAGATCCACCAAGTGATCCGCCTTCGTTCCAAGCAACAGAATTACCACCACCGTTGAAGCCTCCAGCACATATAGCATTTGTAGTACATCTTTCACCTTGACCACCGACAGTAACATAAAGGATTTCACCTTCAGATAAGTCTATCTTACCTACTGAATATCCACCGTAACCACCGTTGTAAGTTGAATTAACTGTACCACCTTGTGCACCCCATACTTCTAATTTGTATGAGCCTGCATTTGGAACAGTAAATGATTGAACTTCACCAGTATAATCAAAGTCTGTTATTTCACCAGTTTCAACATTAGTTATTCTTGCGTAACCATTGCCAGTTTTGGCTGTCTTAGCTGTAGCATCAGCACTATATTGATGAGTAACAACTGTAAATTCACTTTCTGAATATTCAGCATCTTCATCTGCTTCATATTCATATAAGACTTGTGTTCCAGGTCTAATTGCATTTATAGAATTACTAAATCCATTTTCAACTCTACCACTATAGAAGTTAACTGCACCAGCAGTATGATGTACACCATATATACCACCTCTAATACGAGGAATAGTAGTTGATAAATCTTTATCTTTAGTACCAATATTAGTAGTTCTACTACCCATAGTTTGATAGATACCATAGTTTCCAGCGACTATATTTCCACCATAGATATTTGTTGTTCCAGTTCTGTCGTAATCAGTTATTTGAATACCAACATTACCAGATTCAATATTTATATCGTTAATTAATTGGTAAGCATCATATCTTACATAGATACCCATTCCGCCAGATCCTGGTGTTTTAATTGTTCCACCATTATAAGTTGATGACCAACCATATTGATATACACCAAACGCATCATTATGATTTGCTTCAATAACAGCTCCAGGATTCATTTCAAATTCTGCTTCTAAATATATACCAGATGCATTTGGAGCTTTAATCTCAGCGCCGTCATTTAATATTAATTTATTGTAGTATTTCCAGATAGCATATCTATCTCTATTTGTACTAGTTGTTGTAACAGTAGCATCTGTAATTGATACATTACCACTATAGTAGTTATAAATACCATAATCTGCACCAGTTACAGATCCACCATTTATCGTTAAACTTGAAGCATTGCAGCCCCAACAATTCATGTAAATTGCTGTAGCTCCAGTTGATGTAAGATCACTATCAGCAATGTTTACTACTACACCGTTTTGATTTGTGTAAATTGCATGTTCTGAAACACGAATTATTCCGCCGTTAATATTAATACTAGAATTACTTGCTTCAGAAGC